>JAZKXK010000104.1:0-31438 GCA_045611525.1 Candidatus Scatosoma sp.
GCTCCCTTGCCGACGTTGAGCATACGGATTTGTAAAGCGGTATCGTCCGCCACCAAGCCCATTTGCCCGCCGAGCGCGTCGATTTCGCGGACGAGATGACCTTTTGCCGTGCCCCCGATAGAGGGATTGCAGGGCAGGAACGCGATGCTGTCTAAGTTCAAGGTCAAAAGCGCGGTCTTGATTCCCGTGCGCGCCAAAGCGAGGGCAGCCTCGCAGCCTGCGTGGCCTGCGCCTACGACTACCGCGTCCGCGGCGTATTCAAGAAAGGTTTTGTCTACGTTGTGCATAAAAGAGATTATTTTTTGAGGATAATATTTTTAATATCGTCGATTTCTTTCGCGATTTTGTCGTTCAAGGTCGCCAGCTTTTCCATCTTATCGCGGGCGTACATAATGGTCGTGTGGTCGCGCCCGCCGAGAATATTGCCTACGGCAACAAGGGGGAGCGTCAGCATATCGCAAAGCAGGTACGCGCAAATTTGGCGCGCCTTTACAAGGTCGGCTTTTTTGTTTTTGCCAAGCAAATCTTCTTTTCTTTGCTTAAAATACCCGCAAACCGCCGACAGGATTTTTTCGGGCGTAATATCTTCTTGCTCTTCCGTTTCGTTGACCGATTCGCTGAGCGCTTTTTTGGCAAGCTCTAAGGTGATAGGCTCTTCGTGGAGCTTGCTTGCAAAGATGACCTTCGTCAAGCGCCCTTCCAAGGTACGGACGTCGTGGCCCGAATCCCGCGCCAAAAATTCAAGCACTTCGTCGGGGATAGGGCACTTTCTATCGATCGCCTTTCTTCTCAAAATCGCGAGCTTGGTTTCGGGGTCGGGCGGTTGAATGTCCGCAATCATACCCCCCTCAAAGCGCGTTCTTAAACGCTCCTCTAAGGTTGCGATTTCCTTGGGCGGTCTGTCGGAAGAAAGCACGATTTGCTTGTTTTGCGCCGACAGCTCGTTGAAGGTATGGAAGAATTCTTCTTGTACCTGCGTTTTGTTTTTGAGGAACTGCACGTCGTCTATCATCAGCACGTCCACGTTACGGTAATGGAAACGGAACTTCGCGCTGCTCTTTTGCGCGAGGGAATCGATGAACTCGTTCAAGAAATTTTCGCAGGTGGTATACAGTACCTTTTTTTCGGGATATTTTCGGGAGATATGGTTGGCAATCGCGTGCATAAGGTGAGTTTTGCCAAGCCCCGATTCCCCGTAAATAAACAGGGGGTTAAAGCTCTCGCCGGGAGCTTCCGCAACCGCCTTTGCCGCGGCGTAAACGAACTTCGAGTTCGCGCCAGCAACGAAGGAATCGAAGGTAAAGCTTTTGTTGATAGGGGAGGCTTGGTAATTATCCGCCGCGTCTTCCTCATACTCCAAAGGGAATTCCTCGCTGCCCTCTACCACCAAACGAAAGTCCTTTACGCCGAGGTCGCACTTTGCCATAGCGTCGCGGAGCTTATCCGCGTGCTTTTTCATAATCGTAGACGCGCCGAGGGGTGTTTCCGCTTTGAGTACGAGAATACGTCCGAGGATATCCACGGGTTCGAGGGTTTTGATATAGGTGTTATAGGAAATGGGCGAAATGAGGTTCTCCACCCGTTCGCTGATTTGTTTCCAAATGAATTGAAGCTGAGAATGTTCTGCCATTTTTTTATCCCCCGTAAAAAATATTTACGATTGCTTATCCGCTAAGCTTGTCTTTTTGAAAATTATTTGATATAATTATAATACAAATTTCGAGGAAAAGAAAGCAATTTCGGCGGGTTTTTTAAGGATTATGAAAATAAAAAAATTATTCCTGCAAAATTTTAGAAATTACGAGAACGAAAAATTCGAGTTTTCGTCGGGGCTTAACGTCCTGTTCGGCAAAAACGGACAGGGAAAAACCAACTGCGCCGAAGCCGTCTTTTACCTTTGTACGGGTACGTCGCTCCGTATCCGCCACGATAAACAGCTCATTCGTATGGGCGCGGAATCGGCGAAAATCCTCGCCGAGGCGGAAAACCGCTACGGCAGGGTAACGATAGAGGCGGACATCTACGAAAACAAGCGGGAAATCCGCGTAAACGGGAGCAAAATCTCCAAAAACGCCGACTTGATGGGGCATATCAACAGCGTGTTCTTTTCGCCCGGCGAGCTTCGTCTTATCCAAGACGGTCCCGACGAAAGAAGACGGTTTATGAACATTTCCATCTCCCAAACCTCGCCCGCATACTATACCGCGCTGCTCCGTTATAACAAAATCCTTGACCAACGCAATTCCCTTTTGAAAAACAGGGATATTTCCATGGTACTCGACACTCTGCCCGTTTGGGACGAGCAGCTTTGCAAATACGCCGCCGTTATCGTAAAAAAGCGCGCGGAATTTGTGGATAAACTCGCGCCCCACGCCAAGGAATACCACGCCTTTTTGACGGACGGGAAAGAGGAGCTTGTCATAAAGCCCGACAGAATATACGAGGGTACGGAAGAGGAAATCGCCAAGAGCCTTTTGCGCCGTTTGGAAAACAATTACGAAAAGGACTTGCGCCTTGGCTTTACCACCGTCGGCCCGCACAGGGACGATTTGGACGTTTTAATCGGGGGCGCGGACGCGAAATCCTACGCCTCGCAGGGGCAAATGCGCACGGCGGCGCTTGCGCTTAAGCTTGCGGAGGTGCAAATTTTCAAAACCCTTTCGGGGGAAAATCCCATTCTCGTTTTGGACGACGTTATGAGCGAGTTGGACTTGCCGAGAAGGAAAAAATTACTGCAATGTATCGCCGACTTGCAAACGGTGCTTACCTGTACGCACGCGGAGCGAGTTTTGTACGGTGCGGAGTGTCATAAAATCCGCATCGAAAACGGGAGGATTAAGGAATAATGCGCGCCGATTTACACCTGCACAGTACCTATTCGGACGGCTTGTATTCCCCCGACGAGCTTTGCCGTTTGGCAAAGGAGAGGGGGCTGGATTTGCTCTCTATCACCGACCACGACACCCTTTCCGGGGAAGAAAATAAAAGGGCGGCGGCGGAAAGATACAATCTTGCCTATCTTTCGGGCTGGGAAATTTCCGCGTACGAGGGCTTGAACAAAATCCATATCCTTGGCTACGGCTGTCAAAAGGGGAAAGGGTACGAGAAATTTTTACAGGCTCGAAAAGAGGCTTCGCAAATCCGCGCCGAGGAAAGCGTGAAAAAGTTCAACGCGCTTGGTATACCCGTGTCCATGGCGGACGTGGAGAGTATGCGCAAAGACCCGAACTCCCCCTTTCATACCATGCATATTGCCCGCGCCGCGGCGCTGTATCTGCCTATGAGCGAGGGAGAAGTGTATATGACCTACCTCAATATCGGGAAACCTGCGAACTGCAACTTCGGCAGACCCTCGCCCAAGCAGGCAATCGACTGTATTCACGAGCTTGGGGGCGTTGCCTCTATCGCCCACCCCGGACGTATCTATATGACGGGAAACGGCAGGGAAGCGTTTTTAAAGGAGCTTGCCGATTACGGCGTAGACGGTATAGAAGGGGTGTATTCTTCGCATACTGACGAGGAAACGGAGTATTTTTGCAACTTCGCAAAAAAGCACGGCTTGTTCGTAAGCGGTGGCTCGGATACCCATATCGAGGATAAGGAGCATACCTTGGGTCAGCCCGTCTACCGCGTAGAGGAAGACTTATTAAAACGGGTAAAAATATGGTAAAAAAAGGGACGAAAAAATTAACGGCGCTTGCGGTGGCAGGCGCTTTTTTATTTGCTTTTTTTGGGGGATTTATCCAAAACAAACAAAAATTGTCTATCGCCCTTGCGGAAAACCCCTACGGTTGGGAAAGAATGTCCTCGTATACCACCTATTTTAACCAAGAGGATAGGGGCAGGTGCGAGAATATCACGATTGCGGCAGGGCTAATCGACGGCGCGACGGTGCAAGCCTACGGAGAGTTTTCTTTCAACAAATGGGTGGGCAGACGCACGGCGGAGGCGGGCTTTCAGCAGGCGAAAATCATCGTGGGCGGCGAGTACGTTTTGGGGGTCGGCGGGGGCGTTTGCCAAGTCAGCACTACCCTCTATAACGCCGCCTTAAAAAGCGGGCTGGAAGCGGTGGAATTTCACCCCCATTCCTTGCGTGTTTCTTACGTAGCCCCCTCGCGGGACGCGATGGTGTCTTCCGGCAGCGATTTACAGCTTTTTAACGCGCATTCGTTCCCTGTGTATATTTCCGCCAAGGTGTTTGACGGCGGGCTTAGAATTACCTTTTTTGGCAAAAACGAGGGGTACAGGTACGAGATTGTTACGAAAATTTTAGAAGAAATCCCCCCGCCTAACCCCATTGTGAAGGAGGGCGAAAGGGACGAGGTTTTGCGTTCGCCAAAGAATGGCGTGAAAAGCGAAATGTATTTAGAACGCTACCAAGGCGGGTGCTTGCTTTCCAGAAAGAGGCTGAGGACGGACGAATATAGGGCGATACAGGGGATTATTGTCAAAAAAATGGCAAATGCGACAAACAAAATGCCGTCCAACGCTTGTGTTTTTCATAAAGAAATGCTATAATAAGAGGGTATGAATAAATAATGTAGTATGGGAAATCCTATTCTCTTACAAAGGCAGGTCAATATGCAACGAACTTCATTAAAAGAATTGAATGCAAGCTACGCTTCCTTGGACGGACAAAGCGTTACGGTTGCCGGTTGGGCAAAGACCATTCGCGATTCCAAGGCGTTTGGGTTTATCGAGCTGAACGACGGGAGCTGTTTTAAGAACACGCAAATCGTTTTCGAGCGCGCAAATTTAGAAAATTACGACGAAATCGCAAAGGAAAACGTAGGCTGCGCGTTGATTGTAACGGGTACGCTCGTCGTTACGCCGGAAAATAAGCAGCCGTACGAAATCAAGGCTTCTAACATCGAGGTCGAGGGCAAATCTACCCCCGATTACCCCTTGCAAAAAAAGCGTCATTCGGTAGAATTTTTGCGTGAGATAGCCTATCTTCGCCCCCGCACCAACCTCTTTGGCGCGGCGTTCCGTATCCGCAGCGAGGCGGCGATTGCCATTCATAAATTCTTCAACGACAGAGGGTTCGTTTACGTGCATACCCCCATTTTGACGGGGAGCGACTGCGAGGGCGCGGGCGCAATGTTCCAGGTAACCACCTTGGATTTGGACGAAATCGCAAAAAGCGGCAAGCCCGTGGACTATAAAGCGGACTTCTTCGGCAAGCGCGCGGCGCTCACCGTTTCGGGGCAGCTGAACGCGGAAACCTACGCGATGGCGTTCGGTAACGTGTACACCTTCGGCCCTACCTTCCGCGCGGAGCATTCCAACACGGCAAGACACGCCGCGGAGTTTTGGATGATTGAACCCGAAATGGCGTTTTGCGATTTGGCGGGGGATATGGATATCGCCGAGGCGATGGTCAAATACGTTATCGACTACGTCAGCGAAACCTGCAAGGACGAGCTTGCCTTTTTGAACCAGTTCGTGGATAAGGGCTTGCTGGAACGCTTGCAGAACGTATCCCAAAACGCGTTCGTGCGTTTGAGCTATACGGACGCTATCGAAATCTTGAAAGAAAACGCGGAGAAATTCGACGATAAGAATATTTTCTGGGGTAAGGATTTGCAAAGCGAACACGAGCGTTTCCTGACCGAACAGGTCTATAAAAGGCCCGTATTCCTTACCGATTATCCCAAGGAAATCAAGGCGTTCTATATGAAACAAAATCCCGACGGCAAGACGGTTGCGGCGGCGGACCTGCTCGTACCCGGTATCGGGGAGCTTGTCGGCGGTTCGCAAAGAGAGGACGACTACGATAAGCTCGTTGCCCGTATCAAGGAGCTTGGTATGAACCCCGAGGATTATTCGTGGTACTTGGATTTGCGCCGTTACGGCGGTACGACCCACAGCGGGTTCGGCTTGGGCTTCGAGCGTATGGTTATGTACCTCACGGGGATTGCGAACATTCGCGACGTGGTGCCGTATCCTCGTACCTTTGGGGATTTGGAGTATTAAGCGGTGAATTGTTCACTTCGTTCACGTGAAACTTAGGTGAATTGTCCCTTACGGGACGTGAATTGTCTTGCAAAGCAAGACGTTGTGGAAAAATTACAATAACGCCGACGAAGTCAGCAATTCACGAACGCAGAGCGTTCAATTCACGGCGTAAGCTTTGCTTACAATTCACAATGATTAGGAGAAAATTATGACAAAAATCGTTATCGACGCTATGGGCGGGGATTTCGCCCCCAAACAGCAGGTTCTCGGCGCGGTAGAGGCGCTGAATAAAGACAAAGATTTATACCTTATCCTTTGCGGGGACGAGGCGCAAATCAAGGCGGAATTATCCGCTTGCAAGTACGATAGCTCCCGTTTGGAAATCGTACATACCACCGAGGTTATCGGTATGGAAGAAGTGCCTACCAAAGCGGTAAAGACTAAAAAAGATTCTTCCACCGTCGTAGCTTTCCGCCTTTTAAAAGAGGGCAAAGCAGACGGCTTGGTATCCTCGGGTTCGACGGGCGCGGTGCTGACCGCGGGCGTGCTGATTTTAGGCAGATTAAAAGGAGTTTCCCGTCCCGCGCTTTGCCCGATTATCCCCAACCATAAGGGGGGCGGAACCTTCCTTTGCGACTGCGGGGCGAACTTAGAGTGCAAGCCTATCAACCTCGTGCATTTCGCGCTGATGGCGTCCGCGTACGCGCAAACCGTTTACGGCATTGAAAAGCCGTCCGTGGGGCTTTTGAACAACGGTACGGAAGAGCATAAGGGCTTGCTTTTACAGCAGGAAACCAACGAGCTTTTGCAAAAAATTGACTGTATCAACTATGCGGGCAACCGCGAGGGCAGGGATATTATGTTCGGGGACGTCGACGTTATGGTAGCGGACGGGTTCACGGGCAATATCGCCATGAAATCGGTAGAGGGCTGCGGCAAAGCCGTTTCCACTATCATGAAAAGGGAGTTTAAGCGCAATCCCTTCACGATGCTTTGCGCTTTGCTTTCGGGCAAAATTTTGAAAAATATCAAAAAGGGCTTGGACTACGAGGGGGTAGGCGGGGCGATGTTCTTAGGGCTTACCAAGGCGGTAGTCAAAGGACACGGCAACTCCAAGGCGAGAAGCTTTGCCGTAGCCATTTCGCAGGCGGCGAACGCAGTCCGCGGGAATATGACGGCGAAAATCAAGGAAATGGTTGACAGCGTCGATTTGCACGCAATTCAGGCGCAATCCCAGGAAAGCGCGGAATGAAGGACTTCCCCTTTGCCAAAATAGAAGAAAAAATCGGCTATGTCTTCAAGGACAAAGCGCTGCTGAAAGAAGCGTTTACCCATTCGTCCTACGCCAATGCGCACGGGGGCAGGGATAACGAGCGTATGGAATACCTCGGCGACGCGGTATTGCAGCTTGTCGTAACCGAGTGGCAGTACGCCCGCCACGAAAAAGCCGAAGAGGGCATACTCACGAGAGAGCGCCAACGGCTCGTTTGCGAGGAAGCTTTGTTAGAGTCGGTGGACAAGCTTGGGATAGAGGAATACCTGCTCTATTTCGGCGGCAAAGCGAATATCGGGAAAAAGACAATCTCCAGCCTCTTTGAAACGGTGGTGGCGGCGATTTATTTGGACGGGGGATATGCGCCCGCTAAGGCGTTTATTCTTACCCGCGGCAGACTGGAAGAAGAGGCGTACCCCGTGAACCATAAGGGGGCTTTGCAGGAATTTTTGCAAAAACAGGGCAAAGAGTTACCCGTATACAAGGTAAAAAAGACGGGCAAGGACAACGCGCCCGTATTTCAAGCGATAGCCTCCGCAAACGGCGTGAGCGCCGTAGGCGACGGCAGGAGTAAAAAAGAAGCGGAGCAAGAAGCGGCTCTTCTTCTACTGGAAAAGTTAAAAAAATAATTAAGATAGATACTATCAAAAGGAGTACACTTTGGACTTAAAGGAAATACAGCTTGTCGGTTTCAAATCCTTTGCCGACAAAACGACCATTCGCTTTGAAGAAGGGGTTACCTGTATCGTAGGGCCTAACGGCTGCGGCAAGAGTAACGTAGCCGACGCAGTGCGTTGGGTGCTTGGCGAGCAGTCGGCAAAATCTTTGCGCGGTTCGAATATGCAGGACGTCATTTTCGGCGGTACGCAGGAAAGAAAACCGCAGTCTTTTTGCGAGGTTACCCTGATTTTCGATAATGAAAATCACATTTTCCCCACGATGGACACGCCTGAGGTCGCGATGACCCGCCGACTTTACCGCACGGGGGAAAGTAAATACCTCATCAACAACCAAACGAGCCGTTTAAAGGATATCGTTACCCTTTTCCACGGTATCGGCTTGGGAAAAGAGGGGTATTCGATTATCGGTCAAGGCAAGGTAGAGCAAATCATGAACGCCCGCCCCGAGGATCGCCGTTTGATTTTCGAAGAGGCGATGGGGCTTATGGTCTACAAGCAAAGAAAGACGGAAATCGAAAGAAAAATCGCGGACGCAAACGACAACCTTTTTATTTACCGTCAGCGTATCGACGAATCCGAACGCCACCTTGGCAGAATGAAAGGGGAGGCGGAAAAGGCGCGCGAGTACAAGGAATATTCCGGTTCGCTCAAAATCAACGAGGCGAATACCTACATATACCGCTACGAAAACGCGGAAGGAGAAAAGAGCAAGTTCAAAAAGGACATTGCCGTCATTTCGGATAAAATCATTTTCCTGAACACCCAAATCGAGCTTATCAACAGAAAGCTGGACGAAAACCGCGAAAAAATCAGCCGCGCCGACCTTCGTTTGTCCGAGCTGAACGACCAGCGCGTTATTCTCTCGGTAGGTAACGAAAGAAAGGACGGCGAATTAAAGCTTGCAAAAGAGCGTATCAGCACCTACCGTTCGCAAATCGCCGCGGCGGTGGATATGCTCGCGGCGAGCAAAATCCGCATTGGTGAAATCGACGACGAAATTGCGTTGACGGCGAGAAAGAACGCCGAGGATACCAAGCGCGTAGGAGAGTTGGAAACGCAAATCGAGGTACTTCGCTCTGCGGTAAACGCCTTGGATAAGAAAATCGAGGTATTTGAAAAGCTGTCCGACGAAACCCGCCTTTCTCAGCTTTCTTCGGCGGACGAAATCGCGGAAATGAAGAAAAACCTCGGTACGCTTGCGGCGCGTATGGAAGCGACCAAGGACAGGCTTTTGGAACTCACCATCGTTATCAAAAAGGAAGAGGAAAGAAAGGAACGCTTAACGGACGAGCTGAACTCGGTTAGAAAGGATATCAAAAACCTCAAGGATTTCTCCTCGTCGGGGATGCGCGAGTTTGAAGAAAAGCAAGAAGAAGCGCGCGAAATGCAGCTTACCGTCAACGATTTCAATCAGGAATTGTTCAACGCGAACGGTCAGCTGGCTTCCCTGCGCGAGAATTTGGAAATGTACATTTCCTTAAAAAACCGCTTCGAGGGGTACAAGGAATCGGTTAGAAGATTGCTTTCCATTTCCAAAACCAACCCCGACCTCGCTAAGCACCTGCACGGCGCCTTGGCGGACGTCGTATCCACCGACCAAAGATACGAAACGGCAATCGAAACGGCGTTCGGCGGGGCGATGCAAAACGTCGTAACCCCTTCGGCGGACGACGCGCGTTATCTCATCGAATACTTAAAGCGTACCAACGGCGGTATCGTAACCTTCCTGCCCGTTGCAAGTATGCGTCCCCGTCCCGATTCCCGCGAAATTCGAAGAGCCTTGGACGAAAGAGGGGCTATGGGCTTGGCGACCGAGCTTGTACACTACGACGATTACTATTACAACGTCGTTTCCAACCTTTTGGGCAACACCCTCATTTGCGATACTATCGCCAACGCAACGGCGATTGCCAAAAAGTACGGCAACCTTTTCAAAATCGTTACCCTTGACGGCGACACCGTTTCGACAAGCGGCGCGATGACGGGCGGCAGCCGCGGCAGAGGCTCTGCGTCCTTGCTCTCCAACGAGCGTAAAATTCAAGAATGCAAGGAAAATATCGCGCGTAAGCAAAAGCTTATCGAAAAGCTGAAAGCGGCTATCGCGGACAGCGAACGCGCGAGAAAAGAGGCGGAGGACGCGGTGGACGCGCTCCGTGAAAAATACCAAAGCGCAACCAGCGAGATTGCGGGGCTAGTACAGCGCGAGTCCGCGCTTTCTCAGCAAATCGAAGAAGCGCAAAGCAATATCGAAACCTATGAAATCGCCCTTAGCGAGCTAAACCGCAAGTTAAAGGAATTAGAGGACGAGGAGATGAACTCTTCGCTCAGCGAAGAACAGCTTGCCTCCCGCCGTAAGAGCGCGGAAGCGGAAATGGAAAGCCAGCGTTCCCAGTGCGACACCTTCAAGGAAGAGCGCGCCGAAAAGAGCGAACAGCTCCGCCGCGGCGAGGTGGAATACGCGTCTTTGCTTTCTCAGCTTGAAAAGCAAAAGGAAGATACCGAGCGTTTGACCGCGGAAAAGGAAGACCTCGTCAAGCGTATTTTGGATATGGAATACGAAAAGACGGACGCGGAAACCAAGCTCAAGGGCTTGGAAGCGGAGGCTGCGGATAAGGAGCTTACCGAGGAAGAGAGGGCGGCGGTTGAGGCAATCGTCAACGAGATTACCTCGCTTACCGCAGAGAAAGAAACGGTAAACGCCGAGCAGTTAAAGCTGGAAGAAGAAAAGACCGAGCTGCAAGAAACGCTGACGAAAAGCTCGGATAAGCGTTATAAATGCGAAATCGAAATCAGTAAAATCGACACCAACCTCGAAAATATGCGCCAGCGTATGGAAGAGGCGTACGAGCTTGACTACGAGGGCTGCTTGCCTCTTAGACAGGAGAATTTCAACGTAGACGAGGCGGCGGGCATAATCACCGCATTAAAGAGAAAAATCACCATTCTCGGCGCGGTCAACCCCAACGCCGTGGAAGAATACGAATACGAAAAGAGCCATTGCGAGGAGATGATTACCCAACGCGACGACCTGCAAAAAGCCATCGACGACTTGCAGTCCGCGCTCGACCAAATCCGCGAGGAAATGCTGCGTATCTTCAACGCAGGGTTCTACGAATTCAACGAAAACTTCAAAATCACCTTCAAGGAACTTTTCGGCGGCGGCAAAGCGGAGCTGCAAATCGACTACGAGGGCGTGGAAGACCCGCTTGCGGCGGGCGTAGATATCGTGGCTTGTCCTCCGGGCAAAAAGCTTACGAAAATTTCCCTGCTTTCGGGCGGCGAAAGAGCGCTCACGGCAATTGCGATTTTGTTCGCGATTTTGAAATCCAAGCCTATGCCGTTCTGTATCTTGGACGAAATCGAAGCGGCTTTGGACGAGGCGAACGTGGATAGATTTGCGTCGTACTTGAAGCGTTTTGCCGAGGACACGCAGTTCATCGTTATTACGCACAGAAAGCCGACGATGAACCAAGCGGACGTGCTTTTCGGCGTAACCATGCAGGAAAAGGGCGTTTCCAAAATCGTTTCCGTTAAGCTGGCGGAGGTGGAGACGAGGCTTGGCGCCGGCACGGTCGAGTAAGTAAAGCGTGTATATGCGTCGCATTTCGGCGTTGCGGCTCGGTTACATACTATCGGTATGCGCCCTCGCCGACCCACTTTACGCTGTGTACTTTATCTGTTTCACGGCGGGGCAATCTAAAAACACGGGTGGAAAGACGCTAAGTCTGGGTGCAGGCTCAGCCTGCCTCGCATCTACCCACTTTACGGCTACGTACTGTATCTAATTAAGGAGAACACTATGGGAATATTTGGAAAACTTTTCGGCGCGCTGAAAAAAACGAAAGACAATTTTTCGGAAAAGCTCCGCGTGCTCTTTTCCAAAAATAAACTCGGCGACGAGTTCTATGAGGAGCTGGAAGAGCTCCTCATTTCCTCGGACGTTTCCGTTACGACGGCAATGGAAGTGGTGGAACAGGTCAAAGAACAAGCGATTGAAGAAAGGCTTAGCGACGAGGAATACGTCGTGGGCTTACTTCGCGGTATTTTGACGGAAATGCTGGAAGAGGCGGAGGTAGAGCCTCCCTCTTATCCTTGCGTGATTATGCTGGTAGGGGTAAACGGCGTGGGCAAGACCACGACGGTGGGCAAGCTTGCGCACTATTTCCTTTCGCAAAATAAGACGGTTACGGTGGCGGCGGCGGACACCTTCCGCGCGGCGGCAAGCGAACAGCTTTCCGTTTGGGCGGACAGGGCGAAGGTGCGTATCGTCAAGCACGAAGAGGGGAGCGACCCTTCGGCGGTCATCTTCGACGCGGTTTCCTCGGCAAAGGCTAAGAAAACGGACGTCGTAATCGTGGACACCGCAGGCAGACTGCACGTGAAAGACAACCTTATGAACGAGCTTCGTAAAATGGACAGGGTGGTTACCAGAGAGTACCCTGAGGCGGACTTTTTGAAGCTTCTCGTGCTGGACGCAACGACGGGTCAAAACGCCGTCAACCAAGCCCGCGTATTCGACGAGGCGGTGGAGCTGGACGGTATCGTGCTTACCAAATTAGACGGCACGGCAAAGGGCGGGTTCATCTTCTCCCTTGCCTCGGAGCTGTCCTTGCCCGTCATCTTCGCAGGCGTGGGCGAAAAAATGGAAGACTTGGAGTTTTTCGATTCCAAGAGCTTCGTAGAGGCGATTTTGTAAATCATGAGAATAGATATTTTAACCCTGTTTCCCGAAATGTTTTCCGCTTTGCAGGAAAGTATCGTCGGCAGAGCGCAAAAATCGGGGAAAATACAAATCAATATCGTCAATATCCGTGATTATACGGAAGATAAGCACTTAAAATGCGACGATTATCCCTTCGGCGGGGGCGCGGGTATGGTTATGATGGCTCCGCCTATCGGCAACGCGATAGAGGCGCTTGACCCCGAGCAAAAGGCCCGCAGGATTTATATGACTCCCAAGGGGCAGGTGTTCCGTCAGCAAAAGGTGTTCGAGCTTTTGGAGTACGAGCATTTGATTTTGCTTTGCGGACATTACGAGGGGGTAGACCAACGCGCGCTGGATTTGTTCATCGATGAGGAAATCTCTATTGGGGACTACGTGCTTACGGGCGGGGAGCTGCCCGCGATGGTCATAACCGACTGCGTTTCCCGCTATGTGGACGGGGTAATCAGCAATTCCTCACTGGTGGACGAAAGCTTTTCGGAAAACCTTTTGGAATACCCGCAGTACACCCGCCCGCAGGAATATAAGGGGCTGACCGTTCCTGAAGTACTTCGCAGCGGCGACCACGGCAAAATCGACGCTTGGCGCAGAGAGCAGGCAATAGAAATCACGAAAAAGTGCCGTCCCGATTTATTGAAATAAGGAAGAAAGAAAATGAAAAATATACAATGGTTTCCCGGACACATGACGAAAGCCATGCGGGACATGGAAGCCAAACGCGACCTTTGCGACGGCGTGATTTGTGTGTTGGACGCCCGCGCGCCGATTGCAACGGTGAATAAAAACTTAAAGAAAATTTTCGGCGAAAAACCCATTTTATACGTCTTAAACAAAGCCGACCTTGCCGATACGGGCAAGGCAGACGGCTTTTTAAAACTGTTCGAGGACAAGGGCAGGTACGCGGTGAAATGCGATTCGACAAACATTTCCACCAAGCGTATCCTACTCCAACGCTTAAACGCTATCACGGAAGAAAAGCGCGCCCGCGCGCAGGCGAAGGGCTTGAACAGGACGTTCCGTTTTATGGTGGCAGGTATCCCCAACACAGGCAAAAGTACCATTGTCAACCTATTAAGCGGTCAAAAACGGGCAAAAACGGGGGACAAAGCGGGGGTAACGCGGGACGTTCGTTGGCTCAAATGCGGGGCGTTCGACTTGCTTGATACGCCGGGTACGATGCCCCCGGCTTTTGATAATCAATACCATGCCCGCCACCTTGCCTATATCGGCAGTATCAACGACGACATTTTAGATATGGACGACGTCGCGTTAGAGCTTTTGGGCGAGCTTGCGGAAAAGTACCCTGAAAACTTGACGGAGCGCTACGGTATCACCGATTTTAGCGAAAAGCTGGGTATGTACGAGCAGGTTTGCAAGCGCAGAGGCTTTTTGTTCAAAGGCGGGGAATACGACTACGAGCGTGGGGCAAAAGCCATTATCGACGATTTCCGCAAAGGCAAACTCGGCAAAATTTGCTTAGAAGCTCCTGCGGAGTATAAAGATTTCGAGTTTTAATCGTTGGAAGTCCAGAAACTCAGTTTCTGGCGGATTGCAAAGGCAGAGCCTTACCGAGGTGTGGAGCAGCGCTCCACAAAACCGTACCTACAAACAGCAAAGCTTTGCTTTGCCCCCCAACCGCAACGCGGTTTTTAGAAACGACATATGAAAAAAATTTGGAACGCGGAAGAAAAATTACAGTACGAGCGCGCTTTGCAGGCGAAGGGCTATCGCTATATTATAGGGGTAGACGAGGTGGGCAGAGGCCCGTTGGCTGGCCCTGTCGTTTGCTCGGCAGTGGTGATGCCTCTTGACGGAGCGGACTTGATTATCGGCGTGGATGATAGCAAAAAGCTGTCTGCCAAAAAGCGGGAAAGCTTAGCGAAAGAGATAAAAGAAAAAGCAATCGCCTATACCATGGTCGAGGTGAGCGAAAAGGTTATCGACGAAATCAATATCTTAGAGGCGACCAAGCTGGGTATGAAGCAGGCGATAGAGGGCTTGAAGCTTAGCGAGGGGGCAATCGTTTTGACGGACGGAAATATGACCTTGGATATCGCTCTGCCGCAACACAGCGTTATCCACGGGGACGCGCTGTCCTATTCCATCGGCGCGGCAAGCATTATCGCTAAGGTGCATAGGGACGCGATGATGAACGAATTCGCAAAAGAGTATCCGCACTACGCCTTTGAAAAGAATAAGGGCTACGGCACGGAGGAGCATATCAAAGGGATTAAGGAGTACGGCTTATGCCCCATTCACCGCAGGACGTTCACAAAAAAGTTTTAGGCAAAAAAGGGGAAAAGCTCGTCGCCGAATACTTAAAAAAGCGGGGCTGTAAAATCCTTAAGACCAACTACCGCACTCCCTTTGGCGAAGCGGACTTAATTGTTCAAGATAAGGACGAAATTGCGTTCGTGGAAGTGAAAACCCGAACAAGCAAAGCTTACGGCACGCCCGCCGAGGCGGTCGGCAGGGCAAAGCAAGAACGCTATTATAAAATCGCGCAATGCTACGCGCTGACCCTAAAGGAAGAACCCAACGCCCGCTTTGACGTTGCCGAGGTGTACGCGGATGGTGCAATCGAATATATCGACCATGCTTTTTGAGAATGAATTGTGAGCTTCGTTCACATGAAACTTTGGCGAATTGTCCTAACGGACGTGAATTGCCTTGCAACGCAAGGCGTTATGGGATAATTACAATAACGCCGACTTTGTCGGCAATTCATGAACGCGTGGCGTTCAATTCACGGCGATAGCCAATTCACGAATGCGCAGCGTTCAACTCATCTTACAATAAATACGCCTTTTCGACAAAAGGCGTTTTTCTTTTGCTTTAAAAATATAGTACCATACTGCCTACGGGGGAGAAAGGTATGACCGTCTATATCGAGTACGCGTTTTTGCAAAATTTTTTCTTTGACGGCGTACTTTTGACTTTGGCACTTTATGCTTTAAAGGAAAGGCTCTGTTTTTGGAGAATTGCCTTATCCTCCGCGCTCGGCGGGATTTTTGCGCTCGTGTTTCCCCTTATCAAGCTTCCCCCGTTTTTAACGGCGTTATTAAAATTTTCGGGCGGTGCGCTTTTGTGTATGCCGCTTATGAAACGCTTGAAAACGGGCAAGAACTGGGGCAGGTACGCGCTGATTTGCTTTTTCTTTTTTGCGTTCACCTTTTTATTCGGCGGAAGCTTGCTTGGGCTTTATACCGCGCCTGCGTCCTTTTGGGCGGTGCTTGCGGGATTTGCGGGGTTGTCCGTGCTGTCTATTTTTCTTATTAGAAAGCTGTACGAGCGCAGGTTGACGGCGAAAAACACTTGCAATTGCCGTATTTTTAACGGAGAAAAGTGTGTGAAAGCGCAGGGCTTTATCGACAGCGGTAACTTGGCGCGAAAAAACGGTCTGCCCGTGTGCTTTATAGCCCCTGATTTATTTTATGCGCTTTGGGGAGAGGATATTTTGAATACAAAGGGGCAGGTATCAAACGAGCTTGCCATAGCCACCCTCGCAGGCGGGAAAACGGTATCCCTTTACGAGGGGGAAATCGAGGCGAACGGCTTGAAAAAACGGGCATATTTCGCGGTTAGCTCGCATATGGTATCAAGAGAGTATAAAATACTAATAAGCCCATCGCTTTTAGAGGAGTAGAGAAGGTATGAAGGTTATTGAATGGATAAAAAGTTTTCTGTCGGGGTTATTATCCCAAGAATGTGTTGTGGACTACGTTTGCGGGAACGGAGAGGCTTTGCCTTTGCCTTTTTCTCCCGACGAGGAAAGAGAAATGCTTCGGTTGCTTTCGTTGGAAGAGGAAAAGGAAAGAGCGAAGGCGGAGCTTATCCAGCATAACCTTCGCTTGGTGGTATACATCGCCCGTAAGTTTGAAAACACGGGCGTGGACAACGACGACCTTGTGTCTATCGGCACGATAGGGCTTATCAAGGCAATCAATTCCTTTAAGACGGATAAAAATATTAAGCTGGCAACCTATGCCTCTCGGTGTATAGAAAATGAGATTTTAATGTACCTGCGCCGTACGGCGAGGCTGAAAAGCGAGGTATCCTTTGACGAGCCGTTGAATACCGATTTTGAGGGAAACGAGCTTTTGCTTTCCGACGTGCTGGGGACTTCGGCGGAATCGGTATACGGGGACATAGAATCCAACGCCGAAAAGGAGCAGTTAAAAGAGGCGCTTAAAAAGCTTTCCGAAAGGGAACGAAAGATTATGTTTTTGCGCTTCGGGCTTGGCGGGGGAGAGGAAATGACGCAAAAGGACGTTGCAGACCTTTTGGGAATTTCCCAAAGCTACATATCCCGTTTGGAGAAAAAAATCATTCTCCGCCTAAAAAAAGAAATCGCAAAAATGGAATAAAAAATCCTCTTAAAGATTAAGAGGATAAAAAATTATTTGATTAGTTTTTTTACGATAGGGATTTTCGTTGCGACCCATATGAGAGCGAAAGTGATTATGGTGGTAAAAATCCAATTCAAGGGGATTTGTAAATAGACGTTATTCGTTTGAAGGAACATATCCGGTATTTCCAAAATCAATGCGTGCAATAGATAAACGCCGAAAGTCAAGTCTGCCATTCGCCGAATAAAAGGCGCGCAGCGAGGCGGTTCTTTTTGTTCAAACAGATAATACACAAAGACGAAGACCGCAGCGGAATAAATGAGTACGTGTAAAGAAGTTTCCGTGTAAAAGAATCCGTACCCCTTTTCTTCGTTTGTTGACGCAAATTGCATACCAAGTACGATAAATAGCGCGCAAGCGATACCTAATGCGTAGAGAACCTTTCTAAATGTTTTCTTAAGGGGAACGTTGGCAATATACCAACCGATTAAATAGTAGGTGATATAACCCTGCAGCGCGGATAATTTAAATTTATTCAAATATGCCGAAACAACGCTTTTACCCGTAACTTTTTCAACTAAATAATCTAAGTCAAAGGAGAGGAATTGAAAAATCAACCCTAAGGTTATAAAGTACAGTACGTATTTAGAGTTTGCTTTTTTAACGAACAAACGAAGGATAGGAGTGAGCAAATAAAGCCCGATTATCATTGGAAGATACCACAAATGGTAATGTCCCCAAATACAGGCTGACAAAAAACTGTTAAAGGAAATACTTGTTCCTTCATAGACTGGGAGAACAACTTCATGAAAGAACGCGTAAAAGATTGACCATACGATAAAGACCAAAAAGAGCTGGCAAATCCGCTTTAAGTGTTTGTTTATGGAAAATCGTTTTTCTTCGTTCAACATCAGCGCGCCCGACAGCATAACAAAAATGGGAAGCCCTATACGGGCAAATCCTACGCAGATATTCCCTAAAATAAATTCTATGGAATCGACGGAATAAGGACCCGAAACGAATCCGCCGATAGAGTGAACGGTGATAACTCCAAGCATCGCAATAATACGCAATACGTCAAAAGAAAAAATTCTTGCCTTGGTTTTTTGTTCGTTTGCCGACATAACAAACCTCCGTATATACTTACAAATGTAAGTATAACATACAACGAGGTAAAAAGCAAACTTTTTTACTTTATTTCTCTATAAATATTTTTAAACAGATTTTTATAAAACGGGTTCGCTTCTATATCCTTTTTAAAAATGGAATAAAAATATAACGCTTGGCGCATACTCATCTCAACTATGCCCCCTTCCTACATACCGTATAGGAGGTGAAAGAGTATGCAAAAAGTGGAAATCTGCGGCGTGGATACTTCGGGCTTGCCTAAGCTCTCGGCAAAGGAAAACGAGGAGCTTATGCTTCGTTTAAAGCAAGGGGACAAGCAGGCGCGGGATAAATTTATTGTCGGGAATATGCGCTTGGTGCTTTCCCTTGTCAAGCGTTTCCGTATCAAAAACCTCGGCGTGGACGACGTCTTTCAGGCGGGGTGCGTGGGGCTGATTAAGGCAATCGACGGCTTTGATTTATCGGTTGGGGTGAAGTTTTCCACCTACGCCGTGCCTATGATTGTCGGCGAAATAAAGCGATATCTTCGGGACGGCAATTCCCTTAGAGTTTCCCGTTCTATCCGCGATATGGCGTATAGGGTTTTAAAGGCGCGCGAGGAGATTGAAAGCAGGGACGAAGAGGCAACCATAGAAAAGATTGCAAACGCCTTGCAGGTCGCCGAACGCGAGGTCGTGTACGCGCTCGACGCCATTTCCGACCCCGTTTCCATCTACGAGCCGGTGTATAATAAATCGGGAGATACCCTGCTCCTTATGGACCAGCTTGCGGACGAGAAAAATACGGACGAAATTTGGACGGAACACGTCGCTTTAAGCGAGGCGATGGAAAAGCTGGGCGAGAGGGAAAAGAAGATACTCTTTTTAAGGTATTACGAGGGGAAAACGCAGACGGAAATCTCCCAAGAGGTGGGCATATCCCAAGCGCAGGTTTCCCGTTTGGAAAAAAACGCCCTGCACAGCATTAAATTAAACATTTCTTGACACCTTAGCCTTCGCCCCCGCATATACTAATAGCAAGTGGGGTGAGCGTATGCAAATCAGTTTTTTAGAGCTTAAAGCAAAAGAGGTAGTAAACACACAGGACGGAAGAAAGCTGGGCAAGGTGTGCGACGTGGTGCTTTGCTATCCCGATAACCGTTGGATAGGTCTAATCGTGCCAAGCGGTAAGGGGTTTAAGAAAAACGAGCTGTTTATCGAGCTGAAAAACATTGTCAAAATCGGCGAGGACGTGATACTCGTTAATGTTGGAATGCCCAAAAAGAGCGCCTGCGACAAGCGGGGATGCGCTCCGCAAAGAGAGGAGACAATCCGCAACTTTGAGGAATTTGAATAAAAAGCCTGCGGTTGATTTTCAACCGCAGGCTTCGCTATGTTTACATTATAAAAGCCGCCTTGGATAAGGCGGCTTTTACTGTTCCACTTCTAAATTCTCCGAACGGAAAATTTCGTCGTCTAAAAATTCGGTAAGAAGCATATCAAAACCTCGCGCAAGCATAATTACGGTGCTTAACGTTACCGTTTTATTTCTTCCATTCATAATGCATTGCATACTTCCGTGTTGTATTCCTGATTCCTGCTCCAAACGGTATTGGGACATCTTTTTTTCACGTAATAAGTTAGAAATACGCTTTGCAACAGCGTCGTTAACAGTCAAGCTGACACCCCCCTAAGGCGAGAAGATTTAACTACGTAGATTTACCTACATATATAGTTTATCAAGTAACGTAGAAAAATATAGGAAGGTATGCCTTCATATTCTTGACTTTTTTTGACGGATATACTAAAATATGTAGGCATACCTACATAAAGGAGAGTTGAGATATGATTGTAACGTTCTGTGGACACGCTCGATTCCCTAAATTAGAAGAGTACGAGCAAAAAATACTTACTTTTCTACAAGAAAAGGTAGGGGATAAACCTGCCGACATATATTTAGGCGGATATGATGATTTTGACGCTTTCGCGTATGACTGCTGTAAGAAATATAAGGCAACGCACCCCTATATTTCGTTGATATTCATTACGCCGTATATGACGGTGGAATATCAACAAAGCTACTTACGTTTACAAAAGCAAAATTATGACGGGATAATATATCCTGAAATAGAGGATAAGCCCTTAAGGTTTGCCGTTATTTATCGAAATCAATGGATGGTCGACAAAGCAGATTATGTTATATGCGGTATTACGCACGCTTGGGGCGGTGCGTATAAAACCTATCAGTATGCAAAGCGAAAGAAAAAAGTTATTTTCAATATTACCGATAAGGAGCTTTAATCATTTACGTCGCAACATTTTTAATCCTAAATGAACGGACACAATCATTCATTTTTTGAGTTAACCCTTGCACGCTTGACAAAATGAAAAAAATTTGCTATAATAACAGCCGAGCTTTTTTATAAAGCTCGGCTAATTTTCATTTAGCTATCACTTAAAAGTGATAAAATGCGGTTATAGTATAATAAAGACTTCTTTTTAAGGGGGAGACGCAAATGAAAATTCTTATCGTAGACGATGAGGAAATGATTCGCGCGGTTTTGCGCGAATACGTAGAATTCGAGGAAAACGAAGGGTTTGAGGCAGAGGACGGTATGGAGGCGGTGCGCCTTTGCCGTGAAAACGATTACGGCCTCGTGCTTATGGACGTGATGATGCCCCATTTGGACGGGTTTTCGGCGGTCAAGGAAATCAAAAAAGCCAAGGACGTTCCCGTCATTATGCTTTCGGCAAGAGGAGAGGAATACGACAAGCTGTTCGCCTTTGAAATCGGGGTGGACGACTACGTAACCAAGCCCTTCTCGCCCAAGGAAGTGATGGCGCGTATTAACGCGGTTACCAAGCGCCGTCAGGCTAAGCCTATGGGCAATGAAATCCTCAAATTCGAGGGCTTGCACGTGGATATGGCGGGCAGGAACGTGTACGTGGACGGGGAAAAAGCCGAGCTTACGCCTAAGGAATACGAGCTTTTGTTCTACCTTATCCGTAACAAGGGGATTGCTTTGACGAGGGAAAAGCTTCTTTACGACGTATGGGGCTTTGACTTCTACGGCGACGATAGAACGGTGGACACGCACGTAAAAATGCTTCGTTCCAACTTAAAGGACTACCGCAAATTTATCGTTACCCTGCGCGGGCTTGGGTATAAATTCGAGGAATAATGCAAGCGAAACCGATAAAAAAACGGCATATAAGGCGCTGGAAACGCCATAAAAAGATAAGAAATACCAGCCTTTACTTTTTGCTGTGGACGGTGTTTACCGCCCTTTCTTTGCTTATCGTTTTATTTTCGTCTTTGACGCAACGGTTTATTTTCGTTCGCTCCTATAAGGAAGAGGCGGCGCGCGAGGTAAGCGAGAAGGGCGCGAAAATCGAGCGAGCCTTACAGGTAAACGAGCTTCCCCCGTGGACGGGCGGGAACTATAACGGGTATTTGCGTTTTCTCGCGCAAAGCCACGGCGTACGCGTGTATCTGCTCAGCGGTACGGGCGAGGTACTCTTCCCACAGGAGCAAAATTTCGACCCCAGCGCTCCCGAATTGCAGGAGAAATGGGATTTTTCGGATAAAATGGAATTGCTTTTGGCAAAGCTGAACGAAACGGGTGGAAAAGCCGCCGTATACGAGGCGGAGGGCGAGTACGTGTATGCGTCCAAGCTCGTTACGCCTGGCGCGGACAGATATCTATACGTGAGCAATTCCTTGGAGCTTATGCAAACGGCGTCGTCGAGTATGAACGTGCGTATGGGCTTGATTTCCGTGTTCGTATTCGTCTTTTCCTTTGCAATCACCAGCGCGGTTGCGGGGCTTTTGACCAAGCCCATTACCGAGCTTACCCAAAAAGCCGGCGCGCTTGGGCGCGGGGATTTTGACGTGGATTTCTACGGCGGGGACTATTGCAAGGAGCTTGCCGAGCTTGCCAAAGCCCTCAACTTCGCTAAGGACGAGCTGTCCAAGACCGACCGTATGCAAAAGGAGCTTATCGCCAACGTTTCGCACGATTTCAAAACGCCGTTGACGATGATTAAAGCGTACGCGTCTATGATTATGGAAATTTCGGGCGATATCCCCGAAAAACGCAATAAGCACGCGCTCGTTATCGTGGACGAGGCGGACAGGCTGACTTCGCTCGTAAACGACGTTTTGGATTTATCCAAAATCAGGTCGGGGATAGCGGGCTTAGAGGAAACCGTATTTGATATGTCCGCGTATACCTATCAAATGCTGGATAGATTCGCGTATCTTCGCGAGACGGCGGGATACCGCTTTGAAACGGATATCGACGAAGGACTTTACACCCGCGCGGATAAAGGCAAAATCGGGCAGGTGCTGTATAACCTTATCGGCAACGCGGTCAATTACACGGGCGCGGATAAGACGGTGTATATCCGCCTTAAAAAAGAGGGTGAAAATACCTTCCGTTTCTCGGTAACGGATACGGGCAAGGGCATTAAGAAAGAAGAGCTTTCCACCATTTGGGATAGGTATTACCGTTCCAAGGAAACCCACAAACGCCCCGTAAGAGGCACGGGCTTGGGGCTTTCTATCGTTAAGACGATTTTACAGCGCCACGGCTTGCAGTTCGGGGTAGAGAGCGAAGAGGGGAAAGGCAGTACGTTTTATGCGGTTTTCCCTTTAGATAACCATACAAGGGATTAAGAGGTGCAACGATGGAAGAAACACAAAAGAAAGGGGCAGGTATGCGTTCAAGCATAAAAAAACGGTTTACGTCCAAACGCCTTGCGCTGATGGCGCTGTTTACTGCGCTCAGTTATGCCGTCAGCTTTTTGGAAATTCCTACGCCGCTGTTTGGGGCGAGCTTTTTAAAGCTTGATTTCGGTAACGTATTTATTTTACTTATCGCCTTTTTGCTTGGACCTTTAGAGGGAACGCTCGTATGCCTAATGAAAGAAAGCTTGCGCGGTCTTACTTCTACTTCGCTGTGGGCAGGAGAGCTTGCAAATTTTCTCATCACAACCTCGTATTTGCTTTTGCCTGCGGTTTTATATCAGTATAGGAGAACGCTGAAAACGGTTATTTACTCCCTTTCGGCGTCCTGCCTGATTGCAACGGGCGTTGCGCTTCTTGCCAACCGCTTTTTGATTTTTCCCGTGTTCGCTTATTTGTTTGGCGGAAGCATTTTCGGTATGACGGTCGTTGAGGCGTTTTCGGTGTTTTGGCTGGCGGTGCTTTTGTTTAACCTAATGAAAACGTTGGCTGTGGGACTGTTAACGATGCTTCTTTACAAGCGCCTTTCTAATTTCTTAAAAAAGCTGAGAATTTAATTGCAAAAAATCCCAAGAGGTATTATAATAGAGGTAACCAAGTAAGACCCAGTCGAACGTGATTGCAAATGGCAAACGGCGTTTAGACTGCGTTAAAATTCTTGGTAAAAAGATATTACAACGAAGACGAGGAGAAAAGGTCCAAAATGGCGCGCTTATGGGCGCGTTCGGCTGGGGTTCACTTGGTTATGGCAACGATTGTTACAAAATCGCGCGAGGAAACGGAAAGCTTCGCGCAAGACTACGCAAAAACCCTGCAAGCGGGCGACGTCGTCCTGTTAGACGGGGATATGGGTGCGGGTAAGACGGTATTTTCCAAGGGCGTAGCCAAGGGCTTAGGCATAGAAGAAGAGGTTACCAGCCCCACCTACGCGTATATGAACGATTACGGCGGACGGCTTTTTCATTACGATTGCTACCGCATAGAAAGCGCGGAGCAGGCGGAAAATTTAGGGCTTGCCGATTACTTCGATATGGGCGGAATTTGCCTGATTGAGTGGGCGCAAAATATCGCGCCGCTGCTCCCGCCGATTGTGAAGAGAGTACGCATTAAAAAAATCAACGAAACGGAAAGAGAAATCGAGTATTGAGGAAAGAAAAAATGGCAATTTTTTTGGCGTTGGATACAAGCGGTAGCTATTTGACGGTTGTCGCCCATAAAAACGGACAGACGCATACCGTCTTTTTGCCCGATTGCGCCATGAAGCATTCGGTTTCCTTGATGCCTGCCGTCAGCGAGGCGCTCAAAAAAGCGGATATGGAGCTTGGCGAGTGCGATTTTTTCTCGGCGGTCGTCGGCGCAGGCTCGTTTACGGGTATCCGTATCGGTATTTCCGCCGTCAAGGGCTTTTGTTTGGCATTCCATAAGCCTTCTTTGCCCGTAACCTCTTTCGATTGTATGGCATATAATAGGGTAGACAGCGGAAAATGTCTTTGTCTTGTGGACGCCCTGCACGGCGCGTACTACGCCTGCGGATACGAAAACGGGCAGGTGATTTATCCCCCCGCCTATCTTACGGAAGAAGAGGCGCTTGCCTTTCAAGCGCAGGGCTACGCCCTTTGCGCGTGCGCAAAACTCCCCTTAGCGGAAAAAACGCAGGTGGAGCTTTTAGACCCTTGCAAGGGCTTTGAAAACGCCGTGATTGCCCGTGCGAAAGCGGGAGCGTTTGGAGAACTGAACGCCTTGTACGTTAGAAAAAGCTCGGCGGAGCTTAACGCGGGGAAGTGAGAGAGATGACCTTGCGCGCTTGGGAAGAAAAGGATTTGCAAACGATTAGCGAGATGGAAGCTCGGTGCTTTGCCGACCCGTGGACGAAAGCTATGCTCGCCGATACCCTCAAATACCCCGTTTACCATACTTTTTTGGCGGAAGAAGGGGGGCAGGTATGCGGTTACGGGTGTTTAATCGTTGTTTTCGAGGACGCGGAAATCGCAAATATTGCTGTGGATATTCCCTATCGGGGGAAGGGGATAGGGGAAAAGCTCCTTTCCGCTATGCACGAAAAAGCCAAAACGCTCGGGGCGAGGCAAACTCTTTTAGAGGTGCGGGTGAGCAACGCTCCCGCCATAGGCTTGTATGAAAAGCTCGGCTACGAACGCTATGGGATACGGAAAAACTATTACGCGGACGGCGAAGACGCTTTTGTGATGAAAATGCAGTTGTAAGGAGAACGGACACGCTCGATTTATCTTCGGTTTCGTTTGTACAAAAGGGGCAGGGAAAAGACCTCGTGCTTTTGCACGGGTATCTTTCTTCTAAGGAGGCTTTTACAGCGCAAATACGATACTTTTCCAAATTCTATCGGGTAACCGCAATCGATTTTTTGGGGTTTGGGGGCAGCATGGCGTTAACCAGCGCCTTTTCAGTGGACGATTACGCGGAGTGGACGAGAGAGGTTTTACGCCTTTTGGGGGTGCAAAGACCTCACGTTATCGCCCATTCGTTCGGCTGTCGGGTGGCGGTAAAGCTGGCGGGGAAAGACCCTGATTTTTTTGACAAAATGCTGTTAACGGGCGCGGCGGGCGTCATTTTGAAACGGGGACTTTCCTATAAGATAAAGGTAAAAGCCTACCGTCTGGTGAAAAGGTTTGCCCCGCGCTTTGCGGAGAAAAAATTCGGGAGCGCAGAGTATAAGACCCTTTCCCCCGTAATGAAAGAAAGCTATAAAAAGATTGTGAACGAGGATTTGCGCGAATGTGCGCGCCGTATCGAAAACGAGGTATTGCTCGTACAGGGCGACGGGGATACCACCACGCCGAAAAAAGAGGCGGAGGCGTACCTTGCCTGCCTGAAACGGGGCAGGCTTTGCACGGTGCAGGGCGGACATTTCGCGTTTGCGGAGTATCCAACCTTGTTCAATTTAATCGCAGAGGAATTTTTTTATGAATGAAACGGCATTGAGAATGGTTGCAAGCGCGGTTACCGCCTGCCTTCTTTGTTTGGCTACCGTCAAATTGCTTGGCGCGATACAGCAAAGCGGGTATAAGGGGAGCGTTTTTTCAAAATGGCTCAAACGCAAGGATAATTTATACGTCAACCGCCTTGCGGTGCTTTGCTTGCTCCTTGCTCTTGCCTCGGCAATTACGAGCATTTGCTTTTCCTTCTTAGGCGTACGCAGTGCGCTTCTTATATCGTCCGTACCCTATCTTGGGTTTTTATTGCTCTTCATTCTTGCGGACAGCAAATACGCCTTAAAGGTACCCCTCAAGCGCACGGCGCGTATTCAACGGCTGTTTGCCGTGTACCTGTTGTTAACGGCTTGTATTGCGTATGCGTTTATCGCCTTTTTGGGTTTCTTGGCAAAGTGGAACGGCTCGCATATTTACGGCTTGATTGCTTACGTACCCTACGCGCTTATGCCCGCGCTGTTGCCCGCGATTTTACGCTTGGCAAACGGGATAGAGGGGATATTTGAGAGCGCCCGCAACGCAAGGTTCGTTAAACGGGCGGGGCAGGTATTAGACGAAAGCCCAATTCTGCGCGTCGGCGTGGTGGGAAGC
Organism: Candidatus Scatosoma sp.; assembly: GCA_045611525.1. GTDB lineage: Bacteria > Bacillota > Clostridia > Christensenellales > Borkfalkiaceae > Scatosoma. The sequence goes on from JAZKXK010000104.1 coordinate 26,394, forward strand.
TACGGCAAAACCTCGGTGAAAAATATCCTCAAAACCCTCTTAAACGAGAAATTTACGGTGGTGGAAACCCCTGAATCCTATAACACGCCCATCGGCATAGCCAAAACGGTATTCTCCCCCGATTTTGCGGGTAAACAAGTATTTATTGCGGAAATGGGCGCGCGAAAGCAAGGGGATATCGCCGAGCTTTGCGGCCTCGTAAAACCCGATTACGCGATTTTCACGGGGGTATGCAAACAGCATATCCACACCTTCAAGACTTTGGAAGATATTTACGCGGAAAAGAGCAAAATCCTCTCTTCAGGCGCGAAAAAGGTCGTTTGCGGAGAAAGCTTGAAAGCCCTTGTCAAAGCGGAGAACGCTATCTTCGCGGGCGCCGAGTATATTATGGACTTGAAGCTTGAGGCAACGCAAACCTCGTTTACCGTTTGCTTAAACGGGGAGGAAATTCCCGTTTGCGTACCCTTGCTTGGCAGAGCCGGCGTGGAAAACGTTTTGGCTTGCGTACTGCTTGCAAAAGAGCTTGGTATGATGGCGGAGGAGATTGCCAAGGGGCTGAAAAAGGTTGCGCCTATCCCCCACAGGTTACAGCTTTTGGAAAATAACGGGGTGTATATCCTTGACGACGGGTACAACTGCAACCCCAAGGGCGCGGCAGAGGGGATTGACGCGCTTTGCAGGTTTGCGGGAAGAAAATGCGCCGTAACCCCCGGTATCGTGGAATGCGGGGTTTTGGAAGAGGAACTCAACGGTCAGCTTGGCGAAAAGATAGCGCAGGCGAACCTTGATAAAGTGATTTTGGTCGGCGAAACGCTGGTTGGCGCGGTGAAAAAGGGCTACCTTTCTGCGGGCGGGGACGTAGAGCGTTTGACCTTAGTCAAAACGCTTGCCGAGGCGCAAAAGGAGCTTGGCGCCTGGGTGCAGGCAGGGGACGCGGTATTGTTTTTGAACGACCTGCCCGACGTCTATTAAAATTTCAAACGACAAAAGAAACACCAAAGCGAGAAAATTTGCGGAGGTGTTTTTTTATGCGGAAAGTGGCGGTAGTCTTCGGCGGGCGGTCTTGCGAAAACGAAATCTCCATTGTAACGGGGGTATTCGTACTCAATCTTTTGGATAGGGAAAAGTATCTTCCCATACCCGTCTATATCCATACGGACGGGAGTATGTATACTTCCCCCAAGATGACGGATTTGAACTTATTTAGAAAAAAGGAATACGGAGAATTTCAAAAAATTATCTTCGAGGGCGGCAGCATATACGCAATCAACCCCGCCAAGCGCAAGATGAAAAAGCTATATAAAATCGACGTCGCCCTGAACTGCTGCCACGGAGGGCTTGGCGAGGGCGGGGGTGTTTCGGCTGTGATGGAATGGAACAATATCCCGCTTGCCTCGCCCGATTTAACGCCGTCGGGGGTATTTATGGACAAAGCGCTTACCAAAACCGTTATGCGGGGCTTGGGCGTGCCTACGGTGGATTATATCCGCGTCAACGAACGGGATTATGAAAAACGGGGCGCGTTTTTGCTCCGCAGGATAGAAAACCGCCTGAAATACCCCGTCGTCGTAAAGCCCGCGCATCTTGGCTCGTCTATCGGCATTACGGTGGCGCATAACGAGGAAGAGGTGAAAGCGGGGATAGAGCAGGCGTTTGCCTTAGATTGCAGGGTGGTGATTGAAAAATACCTGCAAAATAAAAAGGACGTCAACTGCGCCGCCTATTCCCTTGACGGCGAGATTTTTGTATCCGAGGCGGAGGCTGCGTTCGGCGAAGGGGTGTACTCGTTTGAGGAAAAATACATAAAGCGTACGCAGGACGGCGCAATGATAAAGTGCGGGGGTATGGACGGCTTGAGCCGTGATTTGCGGGAAAAAATCCGTACCTATACCAAGACGGTATATAAGCGTATGGATTTAAAGGGCGCGGTGAGAATGGACTTTTTGGTAAGCGGAAACGAGGTGTATCTTTGCGAGGTGAACACCGTTCCCGGCTCGCTTGCGTATTATCTGTTTTGCGAAAGGATTAGCGACGCGCGCACCTTTTTCGGCGATTTGCTAGAGGACGCGATACGAGAGGACGCGGCGAATAAGAAAAAAATCCTCTCGACGGGGATTTTGCGCACGGTCCGCACTTTTACAAAGTAAAAATGTGTCAAACGGGCGTATAAATTATTGCTTTTTTCTTTTCTTTTTGCTATACTGTTAACCAAGGGAGACCCAGCCGAACGCGATTGTAAATGGCAAACGCCGTTTATACTGCGTTAAAATCCTTGGCAATACGGCAGAGGGAAGAATAAAAACGAGGTCATAAAATTATGGCAATGGTCGAATTTACCGACAAGGTCAAAATTTTAATCAAAGCAGGCGACGGCGGGGACGGCATGAACTCCTTTAAGGCGTTCAAAGGCAAACCCGCTTGCGGGCCTGACGGCGGCGACGGCGGAAGAGGGGGCAACGTCTATTTCGTGGGCGATAAGGACACGAACGATTTGTTCTCTTTCCGTTTTAACTCCCGCTTTTTAGCCGAAAACGGCGAGGTCGGCGGTACGAATAAATGCTTTGGTAAAAGCGGCAAGGACGTGTTTATCAAGGTTCCCCTTGGCACGCTGGTGCGCGATGAGGAAACGGGCAGATTGATTTGCGACGTATTCGAGGACGGACAGCAGGTACTGGTGGCAAGAGGGGGTAACGGCGGTAAGGGCAACGTGCGCTTTACCACGGCGCGCCGCCATGCGCCCAACTTCGCGCAAAAGGGCGAAAAGGTCAAGCAGCACTACGTCATTTTGGAGCTTAAAGTCATCGCGGACGTAGGGTTCGTGGGATTCCCCAACGTAGGGAAAAGCACGCTTTTGAGTAAAATTTCCGCAGCCCGTCCCAAGATTGCCAACTACCATTTTACCACTCTTTCTCCCAACCTCGGCGTGGTGCGCTACTACGAAAAATCCTTCGTGGCGGCGGATATACCGGGGCTTATCGAGGGCGCGGCGCAGGGCGCGGGCTTAGGGTATGATTTCCTTAGACATATCGAGCGCACGAGAATGCTTTGCCACGTTATCGACATTTCGGGCTGCGAGGGCAGGGACCCTATCGAGGATTTCAAGAAAATCAACGAGGAATTGAAGGAATTCAGCGAGGAGCTGGCTACCCGTCCGCAAATTGTCGTATGCAACAAGTGCGATATTTTCGGCGCGGAGGACAACCTCAAAGCGTTCAAGAAAAAGTACGGCAGAAAGTATAAGATTTTCCCTATCACCGCTTTGTCGGGCGAGGGGACGAGAGAGCTTATCGAGGGGATTTTCTCCGTTTTGGACGAGCTTCCGCCCGTAGAGCCTATCCCCGTCGAGGAAGAATTCGAATACAAGGCAAACGACGATTTGAACTATGAAATTTTCGTGGACGAGGAAGGGGTATTCGTCGTGGTCGGCGGTTTGGTGGATATGCTTTGCAGAAACGTCGTTTTGAACAACCCCGATTCTATGATGTACTTCCAAAAGGTATTGCGCCTGCGTGGGGTTATCAAGGAGCTTACGAAGATGGGCTGTAAAGAGGGTGATACCGTGTCGATAGGCGAGGTGGAATTCGACTTTGTACCTTAAAAGAGTGAATTGTTCGCTTCGTTCACGTGAAACTTGGGTGAATTGTCCCAAGGCACGTGAAATGCCTTGCGTTGCAAGGCGTTGTGGAAATATTTCAATAACGCAAACCTTTGGTTTGCAATTCACGCGTCGATAGGCACAATTCACGTCCGTCAGGACGATTCACGAAAAGCAAAGCTTTTCAATTCACGTACAAAAAGGAAAATACTATGATTATAACCAACGAAACTATCACAAGCAAACAAAGAAGTAAATTAAAAGCCATCGCGGCAAATTTATCCCCCGTTACCCAAATCGGGAAAAGCGGAATTACCGACAATTTATTAAAAACGCTCTCCGACGCGTTAGACGCGCACGAAATTATCAAGGTCAACATTTTGGAAACGGCGGACGAGGACGCAAGAAACCTCGCGGAAAACGTAGCCGAGCTGTTAGAGGCTGTACCCGTTGCCGTCATCGGCAGAAAAGCCATTTTTTATCGCTATTCCCGCAGAGATAAATTCGCGCATTTAGAGGTTTAAGTTGCAGAACTTTGCGTTATATATAAAATAAGAGGTGCGAATTATGGAAAACGAAGAATTGAAAGAACAAGCCCCCGTAGAGCAAGAGGCTTGCGAAAAAGAACAAAAGCCCAAGAAAAAGAGTACGAATAAAAAACAGGAAGAGTTAGAAAAAGCTCTTGCCGAAGCGGAAGAAAGCAAGCGCAAATGGTATGCGGTTACGGCGGAATACGAAAACTCCCGCCGCCGCACGCAAACCCAGTCCGCGCAACGCTATCAAGAGGGCAGAAACGACGTTATGTCGTCCCTATTCCCTATCGGGGACAACCTCGAACGCGCGTATACGGCTTGCGGGGACGAGAACACCAAGCAGGGCTTGGATATGGTGCTTAAAGCGTTCAAGAAAGTGCTTGAAGGCGAGGGGGTAGAGGAAATCGACCCCGTAGGTCAGCCCTTTAACGCGGATACTATGGAAGCGATTATGGCGATGCCCGCAGGCGAGGGCGAGGAAAGCGGTATCGTCAAGCAGGTATACGTCAAGGGCTACAAAAAAGGCGAAAAAGTATTGCGCTACGCGCAAGTTATAGTAACTCAATAAGGAGAAAGGTATGATTAGTTTGAAAGACAAGGTCGTCATTATCACGGGCGGCGGCAGAGGTATCGGGTTCGGGCTTTCGACGGCGTTTGCAAAAGCGGGCGCAAAGCTCGTTATCACGGGCAGAACGGAAAGCACCCTGCTTTCCGCAAAGGAAAAGCTGGAAGCGGCGCACGGCTGCGAAGTACTTACGGTAACGGCGGACGGCGCGGACGAAGCGGCAATCCAAAACGTAATCGATAAGACGGTAGAACGCTTTGGCAGAATTGACGCGGTAGTGAATAACGCGCAGGCTTCGGCGTCGGGTAAAATGCTCATCGACCACACCAAAGAGGATTTGGATTTGGCGATT
>JAZKXK010000105.1:0-13958 GCA_045611525.1 Candidatus Scatosoma sp.
TTTCATTTGCTTGTTTGTCAAATAAAATCTCATTTCTTTCTTATTCCATTTTTAATCTTCGTCTACCGAACAGCAGTTCGGGCTTCCCGCTTTCGCGGCGACAGCTTGTATATAATACCACATCGCCTTTTTAATTGTCAACTATTTTTTACACATTTTTTAAACTTTTTTAAAATTTTTTTATCATTCTCTTGACTTTACGCGCGCGCGTGCGTACAATATTATATAATATATATTTTAAAGGGATTTTGACACATGTTTAAAATTTTACGCATTGTTTTTACCGCCATTTGCGCACTTTTCCTCGTGGCAATTCTACCTGCTGGGATATTTTTTGATTTCCTCGGTATCGGCGTTTGCTTTTTGGGTGCGCTGCTTACTTTTGGGCTTATGCTTGTGTTTAAGCAAGAGCAGGAAAGAAAAGAACAAAAAGAAAAACCCGACGAACCCTCTTTCTTCGAGCCGAACAAGCCCGACGAAAAATAATTGTCTAATTAATTTTTTCATATGGTTGACAAACGCCTTCTCGTATTATATAATAATAGTATAAAATAAAAAAGGAGGCGTACCGTCATGACTTTTGATAAGTGGTTTAACAGCCAGTCTACTCTTGTTAAGGCTATTCTCCTTCTCCTTCCTTTCGTGGGTTGGATTTGCGAATGCCTTGTAAGACTGTCCATCGCGCTTAGAACGAAAGACACTTTGCATATCGTAGTGTTCGTAGTGTTCTTGCTTGTGGGCTGGGGCTGGTTCCTCGGTGTGATCGACTTTGTGTACTTGTTACTCAAAGGACATCTTATCCTTGCTGAATAAAGAAATTTCCCGTCTTTTCGACGGGATTTTTTCTTTGTAGTATTGACAAAACGTAAAAAGTATAGTACAATACAATTACAAAATCGGCTACGTCATAGAGCCATAAAAATTAAGGAGGTATCTCTCATGGCAAAAAAGAAAGGCTTTGCAGGTTGGTTTTATAGCCAGAATTTCTTAATTCAGCTTATCCTTCTGCTCATCCCCGGTGTGAACTGGGTAGTTGAAATTCTCGTTCGTTGGTCGGCTTGGCTTAAAACGAAGAGCTTGATCACCCTCGTGTTCGCTATCCTCGTTACCTTCCCCACCGGTGTGGCAATCGGTTTGCTTGACTTCGTTTGGTTGTTGTTATTTAGACACCTTTTGTTTGCAAAAGCATAAAATCCAACAAACACAAAACCCCGCTTCGGCGGGGTTTTTGCTTAGTCAAAATTCTCTATCCTATCGATAAATTCCTCGATACGGTACAAGTCCTCGGGGGAGTAATATTCGATAAAAATACGCCCCTTTTTCGCGTTGCCTATCAAGGACACCTTCGTGCCAAACACGCGGCGCATACGGTTGACGAACTCCTTTAGCTCGGCGTTCTTCGCCGCCGTCTTGGCGTTCTCTTCCGCAAGAGCCTCTTGCGAGGGGGTCAGGTACGCCTTGACCGCGCCTTCCATTTCCCTCACGGTATATCCGCGCTTTATCCCCTCTTCCGCAAATGCGTATTGCTGATTTTTAGGTACCCTAACGAGTGTCCTTGCGTGGCCTGCGGAGAGCTGACCGCTTTCCACCAAGCCCACCACCTCGGGGACGAGGGTCAAAAGCCTTAAAGTATTCGCCACGGCGGGTCTTGACCTCCCGATAAGCGCCGCGATATCGTCTTGAGTTAGCCCGTGTTCCCCTGCGAGCCGTTTCATAAGGTACGCCTCTTCCATCGCGCCGAGGCTGTCCCCTTTCAAGCGTTCGATAAGAGAGAAAATTTCCGCGTTTTTCTCGGTGAACGCGTACACGCGTACCTCTAATTCGCTAACGCCCATAAGCTTGACCGCGCAAAAATCCCGTTCGCCCGCAAGCAAGCGATACCGTCCGTCCGCTTCGCGGTTGACGGAAAATTCGGGAATACCGTTCAGCAAAAAATGCGCCGCGCGCGTTTTAAGCTCCCTCTTTTCAAAGGCGTCCGCGGTTTGCTCCGTTTGGATAGCGGAGATAGGCAAGAGCCTTTTTTCGTATTCGGTATTCAGCGTTTTCGTGCGTTTCATAGTACCTCTTTTCAAAAGCGAGGCTGTCAAAAACAGCCCCGCCCTTTTTTATTCTTCCGTGTTTTCTTCCGTCGTTTGAGGCGTTTCGTCCTCGACGATATGCTCCTTAGAAGGCTGGGTCATAGTTGCGAAGGGGTTGGCTTTGTGGAGTTCTTCCTTGCCGTCCATCGACTCGATGACCTCTTTGTAGCTTGCGCCCTTCATAAGCATCGCCACTTCTTCCGTGTAGATGGTTTCCTTTTCGACAAGCACCCTCGACATATTGTCCAAAATCGAACGGTTTTCCTTCAAAAGCTTGGTCGCGCGCGTGTGCGCCTCGGTGATGAGTCTGCGGATTTCCGCGTCAATCGCCGCCGCCGTTTCCTGCGAATAAGTGCGCTCCGAATGGCCGTACTCCATACCCATAAATACGGGCTGGTCGGAATCGTACGCCACAAGCCCAAGCTTGTCGCTCATACCCCACTGGGTTACCATTCTGCGCGCAAGAGAGGATACGTGCTGCAAGTCCGCGCTTGCGCCCGTAGTTACGTCTTGGATAACGAGTTCTTCCGCAACGCGCCCGCCTAAGGACATACAAATATTATCGATAAGCTTATTATACGAAACGTCGTTGTCGTCCGTTTCCGGTCTGGTCATAGTATAGCCCGCCGCCCGACCGCGAGGGATAATCGAAACCTCGTGTACGGGGTCGCAATGCTTGCAAAGACAAGCGAGTACCGCGTGTCCTGCCTCGTGGTACGCCGTACAGCGTTTGTCGGACTCGGTTACGACGCGGCTCTTCTTTTGAGGCCCCATAAGCACCTTGTTGATGCCGTCGTACAATTCCAAATTACCGATAACGCTCTTACCCGCGCGCGCCGCAAGGATTGCCGCTTCGTTTAAAAGGTTGGCAAGCTCCGCGCCCGAAAAACCCGCCGTGATACGCGCCACCGTCTTAAAGTTGACGTCCGCAGCCATAGGCTTGTTTCTTGCGTGGACTTTGAGGATTTGCTCACGACCCTTAACGTCGGGCAGGTTGACGTTGATTTGTCTATCGAAACGACCGGGACGAAGAAGGGCAGGGTCGAGAATATCCGCGCGGTTGGTCGCCGCCATCACGATGATGCCCTCGTTGCTTTCAAAGCCGTCCATTTGCACGAGGATTTGGTTGAGGGTTTGTTCTCTTTCGTCGTGGCCGCCGCCAAGCCCCGCGCCGCGCCGTCTGCCCACCGCGTCGATTTCATCGACGAAGATGATACAGGGTTGGTTTTTCTTTGCCATATCGAACAAATCGCGTACGCGCTTTGCGCCCACGCCGACGTACATTTCCACGAAATCCGAACCGGATACCGAGAAGAAGGGTACGCCCGCCTCGCCCGCAACCGCTTTGGCAAACAGCGTCTTACCCGTTCCCGGAGGGCCTACGAGGAGTACGCCCGAAGGGATTCTCGCGCCGAGCGCGGAGAACTTTCTGGGGGATTTGAGGAATTCCACGACTTCTTGGAGTTCTTCCTTTTCTTCCTCAGCGCCCGCAACGTCCGAAAAGCGAACCTTGAGGTTGTTTTGCATTTGCGCCTTGGATTTGCCGATATTCATATTGGCATTGCCCGCGCCCGACGCGCTGCGCATAATCAGCCAGAACATAAGCGCCACCAGCGCTACGCCAAGGATAGGCAAAAGGCTGGAAAGTACACTGCCCGCGTTGGGGTCGGCAAGCTCTAACGAAAAACCGGGGTTTTCGCCGAAATTTTCTAAAAAGACTTGAAGTGATTCGTAGTTATAGATACTGGGCCCGACTGCGGTAAAAGTAGCGGTACGTTTGCCGTTTTCCAAAGTGTAGCCCGTCCAGTTATATGCGTCTACGTAAACCTCGTGAATGTCGCCGCTTACAAGTTTTTCAAAAAAACCGTCTTCGCCCCAAAAATCAAGCTCCTGCGCCTGATTGATAACGTCCGAAAGTAAAACGCCGACAAGCACTACGGTAACCAGCGCCAAGACAATCCATACTATTGTTCTCGTTTTTTTATTCAAAGTGATTCTCCCTTTATAGATATGCCTTATTATTTTACCACAAGAAAAAAGGTTTTTCAAGCGTTTCCGCATTGAAAAACCAAACATTTAACAAACGTTCACCTGCTTAACACACTTTTTTGTCGAATTTTGTCTTAGAGAAAGCTCTCTATTAAAATTTTCAACCCGATAGCCAGCAAAACGCCGCCGCCCAAAATCTCCGCCTTGTCCGCAAGCTTGTTTCCCATCGCCTTGCCAATATACACCGCCGCGATACTTAAAGTCAAGGTGCAAATCCCGACAACCCCCGTCGTTGCCCATATACCGAGAACCAACCCGCGGGAAATCTTTTCCATCATAAGACTCACGCCGACGGCAAGCGCGTCGATAGAGGTGGCTATCGCCTGCAAGCACAGCTTGCCAAGTCCCAGCTCTTCCGTTTCTTGGGTTAAACGCGCACCTGCCCCCACCGTTTGGCAATTTTCACAGCCGTTCGTTGGCGGGTTTTTTGCGTTTTTTACCGCCTCGATACCCTCGCGGAGCATTCTCCCGCCCAAAAAGGCAAGCAAACCGAAGGATACCCACGCGGCGATTTTTTCAAACACCTCTAAAAGGGCGTTCGCGACAATTCCCGTAATAAAATACCCGATAAGGGGCATCAAAAATTGGAATACGCCGAAAAACACGCCGATAAGCACGGCTTTGCCCGCCCGCATTTTCGGATGGGTCATACCGTTGGTCATCGCCACCGCCGACGCGTCCATAGACACGGCTAAGCCTAATAATAAGACTTCCCAAATTCCCATTATAAGCAACCTTTCCCTTTTAAAGCTTTTAACACTGCTTCAAAAATCTCGGCAGGGGTTTGATTGCCGTCTACGCAAACCACCCTCTCAGGCTCCGCTTTCGCCACCGCTTTGTAGCCTTCGTACACCCGCTTATGGAACGCCATACCCGCCTGTTCCAATCTATCGTTCTCGTCTGCGCCGTGCTTTCTCAAAAAGGCAGCCTCGGGGGTGAGGTCGATGAACACCGTTACGTCAGGGCGATACTGTTCTAACGCAAACGCGTTAATTTTCCTGACAAACTCCTCGCCCAGCCCGCGCGCGTGCGCCTGATACGCCAAAGAAGAGTCCACGTACCTATCGCAAATGACAAGCTTACCCTCGCTAAGCGCTGGTTCTACCCTATCGTGCAGGTGCTGTACCCTCGACGCCGCATAGAGGAGCGCCTCGCACTCGTCCGTCATTTCCATATTTTTACCGCTGAGCAAAATCTCGCGGATTGACTCGGAAATTTTCCCGCCGCCCGGTTCGCGGGTGAAAATATAGGGAATACCCGCTTTACTTAAGTATTCGCTAAGTAGTCTAAGCTGGGTGCTTTTTCCCGACCCGTCGCAGCCCTCAAAGGTGATAAATTTGCCTCTCGTCATTTTATTTTTCCTCAAAAACCGATATTTTTCCTTGATACACGCCGTAAACGCTTATCGCGTTTTGCAATCTTCTTACGCTTTCGCTATCTATCCTATCCCCAACGCGAAGCAAGGGAGTGCAGGGCGGGAACAACCCGCAATTCTCCGCGCAAATACGCCCGACGCTGTTTTCCAAATCCACCTGCTCTATCCCGCAGTTTTTAAAAACGAGGGTGGCAGGTATGCGTTCAAGCTCTTTATTCGGCTCAAACGGATACTTTTCAAACGCCTTTTTGAGGCGTTTTTTTAGCTTGCGGAAGTCGCGCAAGCTCGTTGCGGGGGAAAGATAAAAGCAAATATACTCCCCGTCGCAAAACTCCGCGAAAACGCCCTGTTCTTCCAAATACTTCTCCGCTTCAAAAGCGTTTGAACCGAAACGGCAGAGAATCTTCGTCCAGTCTTCGCGAACGCTCGCCCTCGCCTCGGCTTTGGCGTATGCGCGCGCTTCTCGTTCCAAATCTAAATTTTGGGGATACTTCACGGCGTATTCCACGCTCGCCATAATAGGATACGAGGGGCTTGTCGTGCGGAAGATATCCACGCCCTTTTGCAGCGCGTTTGCAAATTTTTCGTTACGCGCGGACACAACCGCGCCTTGCGTGAAGGCAGGCAGGCTCTTATGTACGCCGTCCACCCACATATCCGCGTATACGCCTGCGTACAACCCTTCATCAAAGTGCAAATGCCCGCCGTGCGCGCCGTCTACAAGGAGCAGTTTTCCCTTTTCGTCGCAGTACTGCCTAGCCTCTTTGAGATTTTCAACCTCGCCATAGTAGCTGGGAGAACTCAACAAAACAGCGTCCGCCCCGTCCGCTTTTTCAGGATAGATAAGGGGGGTCAAGCCCAACAGCGCGCAGCCGTTCCAAACGCTTTTGTGCGAATTTTCACGAAACGCCACTTTGCTTGCGCCGAGCGATTTCGCCGCGTACAGCATAGACAAAACGCCCGCCGTACTCCCGTCCGTTAAGATAAAGCTCTTGTATGCGCCGAGGATTTTGGCGATATCCTGCTCCGCCGCTAAAATACAGCCCTTGGGCGCGGAGAGGTTGTCGCTGTACGAAAGCTCGGTAATATCCCACCTGCTTGCCTTATGTCCGGGGGTGTGAAAGGAAAGGTGTTTTCCTTTCGCTTGCTTTGCAAGCATTTGATAAATCCTGCATTCCGCAAGGATTTTTTTGTTTTTTAAAACCCCTTTCATCTCGCCTCTTGCACGGTGCGGATAATATAGTTGATATAGAGCAGGCTTTCATAGGCAAAACCCTCTTCGACTGCCGAAAAATCGAAAAACGCCACGTGCATATTCTCCGCCGTAACCACCGTTTGGACTTCGCCCGTCTGCTCGTTTTCGACTTGCTTGTAATACCCGAAAATCTCTTTCAACCCGCCCATGGTAGCCTCGTTAGGGCAAAGATTGAGGAAATACTTGCCTTCAATCAGCACTTCGTCCCCATTCTCGCGGTCGATTGCCTGTACGTGCGTGAAAGAAACCAAACCTTCGTTGAAATATCCGTAAAATTCCGTTAAAGCGGCGGCGTATTTTTGGATACGCTCCTTGTCCGCTTGAATACCTTCGTCAATTTGCGCCTGTTTTTTATAACGCTTATCCTTATTCTTCTTTATGCGCGCGAGGAAATCGCGTTCTACCTTTTCCTCGTCCAAAACGCCGTTGGTATAATACCCGCCGACGTAGCGTTCCATTTGTTTGAAAAACCCATCCTCGGCGTTGGGGTCGAGGTTATAAAGCGCAGTACCGTAATTTTTTAAGAAGGTTTGCAAATAGCTGTCGTACAGGGTTTGTCCGTCCTTTTCGTAAGCGGAATAGCTGTCGGGGCTGTCGCTGATAACGACAACGTCTCCCTCGTTCGTCGACACACGCGTTTGCAAAAGGGTAGCGGCGTACTCCTCACTTGTCGTCAAATCCACCGTCGTCGTTTTTAAAACCTCATAAGAGAAGACCTTATTATTAAACGCTTCATTATAAGAATTTGAAAATCCTTGCTTATTTAAGCTTATATTCCCCCGATAATTAATAACGGTAAATTGTTGGGTCGGCGTGATAGGGGTTGCCGTCATTGTGAAAATGAGCGACCACACGAAAATGACCGCCACAATCAACGCGACGATTTTCAGCCAGTCGTAAGACAGCATTTGCTTAAGCCGTTTTTTTGTGATTTTTGCGTCCATAGTTTTCCCTCGTTTATTCAATAAAAATGAATAAATTATAAAATAGATAGGGGGCAGGTGTAAAAATAATTGTATATTTTTTGAATAATTATACAAAAACGCCGACCGCCGACTTTTGGTTTCGTCGGGCGTCGGCGCAATTTTTATTTCTTGGGTTTCATCGTGGGGAAGAGAATGACGTCGCGAATGGTAGAGCTGTCCGTAAGAAGCATAACCAAACGGTCAAAGCCCATACCAAGCCCGCCTGTAGGGGGTAAGCCGTATTCGAGCGCGTTGATGAAGTCCTCGTCCACCTGCGCGTCGTTGTTGCCCTTCGCGCGCTTTGCCTCTACCTGCTTGACCATACGCTGTTTTTGGTCGATGGGGTCGTTCAGCTCGGAGAAGGCGTTGCCGTACTCGTGTCCGCAAATGAAATACTCGAAACGCTCGGTAAACGCGGGGTTGGAGGGTTTGCGCTTTGCCAAGGGGGAGTTTTCCACGGGATAATCGTAGATGATGGTGGGTTGAATGAGCTTGTCTTCTACGAACGCGTCGAAAAGCTCGATAAGCACCCAGCCCTTGGTCGCGTTTTCGTGTTCAAGCTCCACGCCCAAGCCCTTCGCCGCCGCGCGTGCGTCCTCGTCCGTCGCCCAGTCGTTATAATCCACGCCCGCATACTTTTTCACAGCTTCCGCCATGGTCAGCCTCGTCCAGTCGCCCATATGGATTTGAGTGCCTTGGTAGGTGATATCCAAGCTTCCGCAAACGTTCTTAGTTACCGTCTTGTACAAATCCTCTATCATATCCATCATATCGAAGTAGTCGCTGTACGCTTCGTACATTTCAATGGTGGTGAATTCGGGGTTGTGGTAGGCGTCCATACCCTCGTTACGGAAGATACGCCCTACCTCGTACACTCTATCCATACCGCCTACGATAAGGCGCTTTAAGAACAGCTCCGTTTCGATACGCATATACATATCCAAATCGAGCGCGTTATGGTGCGTTTTGAAGGGTCTTGCGTCCGCGCCGATTTCCAAAGGCAAAAGGGTGGGGGTGTCCACTTCCAAATACCCGCGGTTGTCCAAGTAGTTGCGGATTTCCTTCAAAATGAGCGAACGCTTACGGAAGGTGTCCTGCACGTCCTTGTTCATAATCAAATCCAAGTGGCGAAGCCTGTACTTCATATCCTTGTCCTGCAAGCCGTTGTACTTTTGGGGCAGGGGGAGCAGGGATTTGGTGAGCAAGGTCAGCCCCGTAACGTGTACGGAGATTTCGCCCGTTTGGGTCTTGAAAACGAAACCCTTAAACCCAAAGATATCGCCGATATCGTAGTCCTTTTTATAGGACGTGTAATTCTCTTCGCCGATGTCTTGGCGGGTTACGTAAATTTGAATGGTGCCGCTTTTATCCGCAATGTGAGAGAAGGACGCCTTGCCCATAATACGGCGGGACATCATACGCCCTGCCAAAGCAACCGTCTTGCCCTCGTATGCCTCAAAGTTATTCTTAATCGTCGCCGAATCCGCGTCTACGGGGTATTTTACCTGCTCGTAGGGGTTTTTGCCCTCTGCAACGAGCTTGGAAAGCTTTTCACGGCGGATTCTCGCCTGTTCGATGAGCTGTTCCTCTTCCGCTACCGCGTTTTCGGGTGCGTTTACGTTCTTGTTTTCTTGCATTTGTCTGCCTCTTACTTAATTTCCTTAATCGTAAGTTTATATTCGCCGTCGGGAGCGTTTACCTTTACCACGTCGCCTACCTTATGCTTTAAGAGCGCCGCGCCGACGGGGGAGTCGTTGGAGATTTTGCCCTCCATCGCGTTCGCCTCGGTAGTACCCGTGATTTCGTATTCCGCCTCTTCCTCAAATTCGTGGTCGTATACGCGCACCTTCGAGCCGATATGCACGAAAGAGGTGTCCGTATTCTCTTCGAGAATGACCGCGTTTTTGATTTTATATTCCAAATCCACGATTTCGCCCTCGTTCGCCGCCTGCTCGTTACGAGCCGCGTCGTATTCCGCGTTCTCGGAAAGGTCGCCGTGGCTTCTCGCCTCTGCGATACGTTCTACAATTTCTTGGCGTTTCACCGTTTGTAAATATTTCAAACGCTCTACCGCCTCGTTGTAGCCTTTTTGGGTCATGATAAACTGCTGTTCAGCCATTGTTTCCTCCTGTTCCGTTTCTTTGAATTTTTGTGGTTTTTTAAGCGCCGCCGCCGTACCCAAAAACTTTTCGACGCCACGAAAAAAAACCGCCCGCCCACGGAACGTAAAAATACAACCGCGACTTTTCCTTACGCAAAAGCCACGGCGTTATCTTTCATTACTGTTATTATAGACGATTTTTTCCTCTTTGTCAATAACTTTTTATAGGGTATTTACCTGTTTTTCGCTAAAAATAGGGACATTTTGTCGAACGCCTCGCTAAGCGCGTTCATACTCGTAGCGTAGGAAATACGCACGTTGCGCTCGCCAAACTCCCCGAACGCATTCCCGGGGACGACCGCTACCTTCTGCTCGGCAAGCAAGCCGCCTGCAAATTCTTCGCCGTTAAAGCCCGTTCCGCTGACCGAGGGGAAGGCGTAGAACGCGCCCTGCGGTTCAAAACAGTGCAAACCGATTTCCCGCAAGGAATGCAATACGAATTTTCTTCTCTTATCGTAGGAATCGCGCATTTCGCCAACGGTGGCGAACCCGTCTAAAAATCCGTCCTTCAACGCCTCGATTGCCGCGTGCTGGGACATAATCGGCGCGCACATAATCCCGTATTGATGGATTTTGAACATTGCCTCGTCAATTTCGGGCGGAGCGCATACGTAGCCTAATCTCCAACCCGTCATCGCGAACGCTTTGGAGAACCCGCTGACGTAGATTGTACGCTCCTTCATACCGGGCAGGGTCGCGATGGACGCGTGTTTTTTGCCGTAGGTAAGCTCCGCGTAAATCTCGTCGGTAATCACGAGCAGGTCGTATTTTACAATCACTTCCGCAATCGCCTTCAGCTCTTCCTCGGTCATAATCGCGCCCGTGGGGTTGTTGGGGTAGGTCAAAATTATCCCTTTCGTCTTGTCCGTAATTGCCTTTTCAAGGTATTCGGGCTTTAATACGAAATTATCCTCTTCACGGCATTCGACGTGTACGGGTACGCCGTCGGACATAGCCACGAGAGGGGAGTAGGACACGTAGGCAGGGTCGGGAATCAGCACCTCGTCCCCGCGTTCCACGCAAGCGCGGAGCGCAAGGTCAATCGCCTCGCTGCCGCCCACGGTTACGAGGATATGCTTGGGGTCGTATTCCAAGCCGAAACGCTCGTATAAATAACGGGAAATAAGCTCCAACAAGGCGGGCAAGCCACGGTTGCCCGTGTACTGCGTATACCCGCGCTGTAACGAGGTGATCGCCGCCGAACGCACCTTCCAAGGCGTAACGAAATCAGGCTCGCCTACGCCAAGCGAAATCGCGCCCTTGGTAACCGATACGATATCGAAAAATTTACGGATACCGCTTGGCTTCATATTTTTGGATTTTTGATTGACAAAATCACGCATAATACAGTTCCTTTTTAGTAAATGGGGCTACCATGTACGCGTTTACGCTTGCACGGAGAGGCGGTAATCCTCGTCCTCTTTCTCCGTTAACGCGCCTTCGATTTTATACTTTTTCAAGATAAAGTGGGTCGCTGTGGAAAGCACGCCGTCGAAGGTGGAAATACGCTCGGAAACGAAGCGGGAAACCTGTTGCAGAGTCTTATCCTCGATGAATACCGCCAAATCGTACGCGCCACTCATCAGGTAGACCGCCTTTACCTCGGGGAAGGAGGCAATTTGCTTTGCAATCCCGTCGAAGCCCTCTTTTTTCTTGGGGGTAACCTTGACCTCGATGAGCGCCTCAACGAGGGAGTCCTCCGCCTTTTCGCTGTTGATAATCGCGGTATATTTCACGAGCAAGCCGCTGTTTTCCATTTCTTCTATGCACGCCTTTACGCTCGCCTCGTCCACCGAAAGCATCGCCGCGATTTTCTTATGAGAAATGCGGGCGTCCTCCGTTAAAATATTCAAAATGTCTTTTTCTAAAGCCGTCATATTTCCACCTCAAAGTATGTTTTCTAAAAATAGTTGGTCGTAGCCAAGCGTTTCCACGAAATCCCGAGGGATAAATTTCACGTGGTTGAACTTGGCAAAGTTAAAGATATGCGTTTTCGTCAGCACGGGCGTGGGAATATCCACCGCTTGGCAAATCTCGATTAAGTAATCGAAAAAATGCGAATAGGTGAATTTTTCTTTGACCTCGTATACGAATTGCTTTTGAATTTTGCCGTCCGTAATCAGCTTTGCCCAAATCCGCATAATTTCACGCTCCTTAACCCTATTATACACGCTTTTGAGAAAAAAGTAAACCGTTTTTCATACTTTCCGTCATAATCGCGCGAGTGAAAAAATAAAATACCTTAGCGCTGCAAGCGATATACCCTACGGGCGCAGCGGAAAGATTACAAACAAAATTGTTTTTTACAAAAACAGTCTTTTTTCCCTAAAGGTGAAGAAATTTCGACAAGCGAGAATTTGTATGATAGAAAAAAAACCGCGCACACGCAAAAAATATACCCTTTTCACCGTCATCACCGTAGTGTTAGCGGCGGTGTTTTTAATGGTCTCCACTTGCGTCTTTTGCGTCAAGCGGAAGAACGAAAGTGTGCAAACGGCGGGGGCAGGTACGAGTTCAAGCCGTTCCTTGCCCATATACTCGGTGGATAGAACGGATAAAAAAATCGCCATTAGCTTTGACTGCGCTTGGGGAGTGGATTTTACCGACAAGCTCCTCGATGTTATGGAAAAGAACGGGGTGCGCTGCACCTTTTTCGCCGTACAGTTTTGGGTGGAAAAATACCCAGAATACGTGGAAAAAATCGTCGCGGCGGGGCATGAAATCGGTACGCACAGCCGTACGCATTCGTATATGAGCAAGCAATCGCAGGCGGAAATCAAAGACGAGCTGACCACCTCGTCCCTTGCCATCGAGCGTTTGACGGGGCAAAAGGTAACCCTTTTCCGTCCGCCCTACGGCGATTATAACAATCTGTTGATTGACACCTGCAATTCGATGGGGATTTTCCCGATTCAATGGGACGTGGATTCTTTGGACTGGAAAAACCTTTCCGCCACGGAAATCGCTATGCGGGTCATCAACGGCGCGAAAAGCGGGTCGATTATCCTTTGCCACAACAACGCCCTGCATACCGCCGAGGCTTTGCCTTTGATTTTTTCCACCCTCAAAAACAGGGGGTTTGAATTCGTGCCGATTAGCGAGCTTATCTATACGGAAAACTACCGCATTGACGGGAGTGGGAAACAGCGGCTTATCGTGTGAATTGAAAAGCTTTGCTTTTCGTGAGTTGGCTTACGCCGTGAATTGTCTATCGCCGTGAATTGACGGCATAACCGTCGTGAATCGGCAACTTCGTTGCCGTTATTGTAATATTCCCACAACGTCTTGCAAAGCAAGACAATTCACGCGCCTCAAGGCGCAATTCACGTACCGTTAGGTACAATTCACGTGAACAAAGTTCACATTTCACTTTCTTTCGACTACTTTTGGAGGTATATAGATACTATGAATCACAATTTAGAGAAGAACAACAAGGTGTTTATTTTCGGGGAAATCGTCAGCGACGCTTCCTTTTCCCACGAGGTTTACGGCGAGGGGTTTTACGAGTTTTTCGTCCGCGTTATGCGCCTTTCGGGGCAAGCGGATATTCTCCCTATCACCCTTTCCGAACGCCTCATTCAAGGCGGTATGCTCGCCAAAGGCAAAACCGTTTGCGCGCTCGGTCAATTCCGCAGCTATAATAAGATAGAAAACGGAAAATCACGGCTCATGCTCACCGTTTTCGTCCGCGAACTACTCCCCGAATTGCCCGAAAAGAACCCCAACACCATTCTTTTAAGCGGTTATATTTGCAAACCGCCCGTCTATCGCACAACCCCTTTCAACCGCGAAATCGCCGACGTGCTCGTCGCCGTCAACCGCGCGTATAACAAGTCTGATTATATCCCGTGTTCCGCGAGTGCCCGCAACGCGGCCGCCGTCAAAAATCTTTGCGTGGGCGACAAAATCGCCATTTCGGGACGAATTCAAAGCCGTGAATATCAAAAGAAATTTTCAGAAACGGATATCCGCACCATGACGGCTTACGAGGTTTCCGTTTCCAAACTCGCCGCGTTCGATTCGGCGGAAGATTTTGATATCGACACGGAATTCGACCTCTACACCCTGCAAGGCA
>JAZKXK010000106.1:0-5718 GCA_045611525.1 Candidatus Scatosoma sp.
CGCTAGAGCAAGCGAACTCCCCCGCGCAAATCGCCATCCTCATCACCCTTTGCCTGCTCGTCCCCGTCCTCGCCGCGCTCATACTCAAGCCGCCCCGCCGTCCCCCTTATGAGGAAGAGCTTTAAGCAACCCATCAAGACCGAGTGGAACGAGTTGTTTGACGGAAGATACGAAAAAGACTGCTTTTAGACTCGTTCAATTGAGTCTTGATGGACTGCGTTCCACGAATTTATGTACCTTGGCAATCATCTCAATGGGGGCAAGCTCTTCGAAAAACTTTTTCTTTGTAACCCCCGCCGCCGCGAGCATTCCGCCCGCCTTTTCGCCCGTTCGCTGCTGCATACGGAAATATTTTCTATCGCTCCAAGCGGAAAAACTGCCCGTATTTTCCTTGCGCTTTTTACCGAAATACCGCAAAGCGATAAGCTCCCGTTCCGTTTGAGAAAGCTTGTCCAACACCCGTTCGACAACCCTTTTGAGCCATTCCAGGCGATTTTTTTGGAGAATCTCCTCCGCCAAATATTCCGCCAAACGCAAGGTGTCCCATCTCCCGTCGTAGGATAAGAGTGCCTTATTGCGAATGTGCTGCTTATAATCCTCTCCAACCGTTTCCAAAAGCGGATACGCATACAGCACCGTCTTTAAGTAATTCTCCAAATATATCACCACCTTTTGCCTAAATTTTCTAAGAATATTTTCCGTCCCCCGTCGGCAACGGGCTTTATTATTACATTCCTTTCAAAAAATGCAACCCCTTTATGCCATTTTTTGGAAGAAAATGCGAACATTTGTTCGCCTATGAACAGGTATTTATGCTTTAATTATGACATATGTATGCCTATTAAAATAGGCTTTTTTGCCGTTTTTGCCAAAAAAACGCATAAAAAACACGAACAAGCGTTCGTGTTTTTGTCTTTTCACCGCCTATTTTTAGACGCTTTGGGGCTTAAGCCGTTTTATCCAAAGGATAAAAAGTTATTTTTGGGGATAACTTTTACGGTTCAACTTATTGACTTTTTTATCAAGAGCGTGCTATAATAAAAGCGTATGAAAAACTGGAAGAAGGCAATTTTATCAACGCTTACGCTAACCGCCCTCGCGCTTTCGACGGCGGGCGGGCTTTGCGCGCAAAAAATGAGCGCGAAAGCGGATAGCGAGCCGCCCAAAGCGGAGCTGATTGCCCCCACTTCCTACGAGCAGTACCTCGCTCTTTCCTCGCCTGCGTATTATTCGGCAAGCGAGGAGTATACGGCGATTGCGGACGGGAACTTGGTATACCTGTTCGACAAAGCGGAAAACGAATATCTTTGCTACGGCGAACACTCCAAACGCATCGACGGCGTACAGTTCGGCGGGGACGGAAATTTGTACTTTCTTTCCAACTACAGCGTATATTCTCTTGCGCTGGACGCTTTAAAATCGGGCGCCGCCACCGCGCAAAGACTGCCCGAAGTGTCATGCAGCGCCTTTTTGATTCACGACGGCACGCTGTACTTTACCGCCAACAACGAGATTTGCGCGTATTCGCTTACCGAGGGAGAAACGAAAACTCTGTACACGGAAAGTCGGGATATCGAAAAAGCCCTTGCCTACAACGGAGAGTCTTTATATTATCTTTACAAAACGGCGGGCGCGGAAAACCCGATGCTGTATATGCTCAACCCGCAAACGGGCAGCGTAACCCCCGTCGCCGACTTCGACGTTTATCCCACCTCTATGGTCGTAGCGGACAATTTATTTTGTTTCACTACGGGCGAGGCGTTTTACGCATATAACCATACCGAGCTTAAAACGGTTCAACACACTTCAGCCATCACCCCCGTAACCAAAGCCGAGGGCGGGTATATCTCCCTCTCCGCTTACGGCGGAACGGTGTACACGGTGTATAAAAATACCGTCAAGGGCTACTCAGTAGAACAAGCAGGCTTTACCGACTTTGAAATTTCCGCCTCGTCGGCGTCCGCGCATAGACTCAGCCAAGCGGACGAGCTTTGCCTTTCGGGGGAAACCCTGTTTATCGCGGACAAAGGCAACCGCCGCATTTCCGTGTACGATACGAAAAACGGCGTATTCAAAAGCCCTATCGTAACCGATTTAGCCAACCCCTACCTTGCCTCGTATAAGGACACCCTGCTTGCGGCGTCGGGAAACAAAGCGGTTTTGTACAACCTCAAGAGCAACGGCTACGGCGCGCCCCTGTTCACGCTCGATGAAACGGAGGGCAATATCGTCGGCGCGGTAAGCGTGTACGGACGCTATTATGTTCTCACGGACGACAACCATTGCTACGCGCTCAAAGCGGAAAACGGCGAATGGAGCGTAACGCAAACGAAAAAGCACACCCAAGCGCTCTACGCCACGGCGTTTGCCGCCGATGTTTACGGGAGCTTATATATCGCCTACGACAACGACGCTGTGTACCGCTTTAGCGAAAAAGAACTGTTCACCCCCGAAGCAAGCGGAACAAAAATCCTTGAGGGGGTACAAGCCCCTAAAAAGCTTGCGGTGGACTATGAAACCTCTATTTACGCCCTGCAGGGGGGGACTTTGACCAAGTACAGCCAAACCAATAACGCTTACGAAGTACGCGAAACGTATACCCCCGATTATGAGCTTGTTTACGACCATGCCCCTGCCCTTTGCTCGTTTGCTTTCGGCGTGGACGAGGAATTTTCTTATTTCCTTTACGCAGGGGACTACCTCGTGAAGTCGAACGAACTCAAAATTCCCAAGGTCAACCCTATCCCCGTCGGTAGCGCCGCCGAGCGTATTTTCGGGGAAAATACCGAAGGGTACGAGCTTGTTCAAGTGGAAAACGAGAGCATTTTAATCGAATTCGACCTGCCTGCCCTGCAAGCGGCAACGCAGTTCCCCTATATCGCCTTCGAGCGTTCGCAAGGCGCGGTTACGGCAATCAAGCTTTGCGAAGAGGGCGGGTACGCCGTTTTGGCAATCCCGCAGGAAAAAGCGGGCGAGTACAAGACTTATCTTGCCGAACTCTCCGCTTGCGCGCCCGTAGCGGAAAGCGAATATTTCACCCCGTACGAAAACGCGAAAACGGCGTATATCACGAATGATATTCCCCTATACAAATTTCCCGCGATGAACGCCCTGTTGAGCGCGCACGCCCTAGCGCGCGGGGAGAGCATTACCCTGCTTGGCGAAATTTCCCTTTTGGAACGGGAATACTATAAGGTACTCGTACAAACGGAAACGGGCGAGCTTACGGGGTATATCCCCAAAGCCTACGCGACCTTATTCGACGGGCGCACCCCCGTTGCCGAAGAGGTAACGTTTGGCGGCGAACCCGCCGACAACGACCTTTGGCGTAGCGTTTATATTTTACTCGGCTTTGGCGCAATCTGTATTTTGGCAGACTTTTTGCTGTTAAGAAAAAATAAAGAATAAGGAGGAAAAGGTATGCATGAAGAAATTTTGCAGTTATTGACCGCGCAAAACTTTGAAGACGCGGCAACCCTTGCGCAAAAGCTCCAACCGCAAGCGCTTGCCGAATTTTTGAGCGAATTGACGAATAAAAACCCCGACCTTTTGCTCCCCATTTGCCGAGCGCTGGACAGCGAAACGCTTGCCGACTGCTTAATTTTGCTCGAAAGCGAAGTACAGGAACAAATCATCGGCGGACTGCACGATTACGAGCTTGACGCCGTTATGGAAGAAGTATCCGTTGACGATACGGTAGAAATTATCGAAGAAATGCCCAGCGAGCTGGTGCGCCGTATCGCGGAAACGGAAGAAATTATGCTCCTTTTAGAGGAGCGTAACTACGCCGTATTAAAGCCCCTGCTTGCTTCTATGAACGCCATCGACCTTGCCAAGGTATTCGAGGAAACGGAAGATGATAGCCAGCTTTTGGTGTTATTCCGTATATTGCCCAAGGACCTTGCGGCGGAAACCTTCGTCGAAATGGATACCGACGTTACCGCCCGCTTGATTGATAGGCTGAGCGACAGAGAATTGAAAGCGGTCATTGACGAGCTGTTCTTAGACGATACGGTAGACTTGCTTGAAGAAATGCCCGCAAGCGTGGTCAAGCGTATGCTTGCCCAAAGCGACAGCGAAACCCGCGCATATATCAACGATTTGTTGAAATATCCCAAGGACAGCGCGGGGAGTATTATGACGATAGAGTTCGTTTCCCTGCGCCCGACTATGACGGTTGAGGACGCGTTCGAGCGTATCCGCCGTACGGCGATAGACAAGGAAACCATTTACACCTGCTACGTTATCGATAACACCAACAAGCTGTTGGGTTTGGTTACGGCAAAGGATTTGATGCTCGCGCCAAAGAACGCGCTCATCGAAGAGGTAATGAAGGACAACGTCATTTACGCCTACACCGAGGACGATAAGGAAAAGGTAGCGCGGACAATCAGCGAATACGGCTTCCTCGCCCTGCCTATCGTGGATAGAGAAATGCGGCTTGTGGGTATCGTTACCGTCGACGACGCAATGGACGTCCTGCAGGAAGAAAACACCGAGGATATCGCGAAAATGGCGGCTATCACCCCCTCAGATAAGCCCTATTTGAAAACGGGCGTGTTTACCCTTTGGAAAACCCGCGTGCTGTGGCTTTTAATCCTCATGCTCGGCTCCACCTTTACTTCCCTTATCCTAAACGGCTACGAAGCGCGGCTTTCCACCTGCCTCGTCGCCTGCGTACCTATGATTATGGGTACGGGCGGGAACTCCGGCTCGCAAGCCTCGGTTACCGTCATTCGCGCCCTGTCTATCGGGGAAATCGATTCCAAGGATATCGGCAAGGTGCTTTGGAAGGAGCTTAGAGCTTCTTTGCTCCTTGGCATAACGCTGGCTATCGCCTGCTTCGCAAAGCTCGTGCTTTTAGACGGTATGCTGCTTGGCATCGAAGGCTATACCCCTATGGTATGCCTTATCGTATCCCTTGCGCTCCTTTGCACGGTCATCGTGGCTAAGCTCGTCGGCGTGCTTCTGCCCATTTTGGCAAAGCTGTGCCGTCTCGACCCCGCCGTGGTCGCTAACCCCTTTATTACCACGATTGTTGACGCCGTGTCCGTCATCTTATTCTGTTATCTTTCCATAGGAATTTTAGGGTAAAAAAAGAACAGGTGAAAACCTGTTCTTTTTTTACCTTTGCAATCTAAAACTTGGCGAAGCATATCATAACTCATCACTTGCCCTTAGTCAATCATAGTTTAGAGTATAGACTCGTACCTGCCCCCCTCGTCGGGGAAAACGGTTACGATATTTTTCCCTGCGTTTTCAGCTCGGCTGGCAATTTTCAGCGCCGCGGACAACGCCGCGCCCGAGGAAATGCCTACGCTAAGAAAGTGAACTTTGGCAAGCTCTCTCGCCCAAGCAAACGCCTCTTCGTCCGTAACGGTTACCACCTCGTCGTACACCGTCCTATCCAAAACGGCGGGGACGAAGTTTGCCCCGATACCCTGTATCCCGTGCGCGCCCGCTTTGCCCTGCGAAAGCAAGGGCGAGGCGGCAGGCTCTACCGCCACAACCCGCGTTTGCGGGTTTTTTTCTTTGAAAAATTTACCTGCGCCCGTCAGCGTACCCCCCGTGCCTACGCAAGCGACGAAGATATCCACTTTCCCGTCCGTTTGCGAAAAAATCTCCCGCGCGGTGCTTTCGTAGTGTACCTTGGCGCATACGGGGTTGCTAAACTGGTCGGCAAGCAACGCGTTTTTGCTGTTTTTTACGATTTCTTGC
>JAZKXK010000107.1:0-5666 GCA_045611525.1 Candidatus Scatosoma sp.
GGTCAGGGTCGGTGAGAATGGGGGAGTTCATAGCGAACCGCTTTACCGATTCCACAGCGTTTTTACAGCGAGTCTTGGTTTTGTAATGCTCGCCAAGGCACAAAAGCTGACCGTTACCGTTGAGGAGCTTATAGATATAATCCCCGTGCTTGGTCAAGGAGATACGGAAATTATTCTTTTCAATATTCGCTTTATGCGTTTGAATACCGTTTACCGCGCCGATATACGAAGAGTATTCTTCACTGGAAAGCAGGCGCTCGCCGTTGTTGGCAAACAGCTCGAAGAAAAACACCTTTTCGCCCTCGGCGGAGATGTTGCAATCGATTACCCATTTGCCGTTAAAGCTTTCGTGGATAGGTTCGGCCTCATCGTCCTCTACGGGGACTTTCACCACTTGGTCTTGAATATTCTCGTCCACGAACGCCGTTTGCGCAAAACGCTTTGCCGATTCAATCGCGCTTTCGCAACGCGCGCGGGTGGCGTAGTGTTCGCCCATACAAAGGAGCATACCCTTGCCGTTGAGGAGCTTGAAGATATAATCGCCTTTCTTGGAAAGGGTGATACGAAAGTTGTTTTTAAGAATATTCGTCTTATGCGTTTGAATGCCGCGTATCGCGCCGTTGTAGGTGGTGTATTCTTCACTGGAAAGCAGCTTTTCGCCGTTGGACGCGCGAAGCTCGAAGAAATAGGTTTCTTCTTCGTCTGCGCTGTCTTCGGTAACGATACGGCAGACGACCCATTTTCCGCTGTATCTTGCCGTCTTATCCGACTCGTCCTCTTCGTAGAAATCCATATCGGTATCCGCGTCTTTAAATTCGTCGTGCAAGGTAACCTTTTCTTCCGCTTTGGGCGCGGGCTTTTCTTCTTGCTTGACCTCTTCGACGGACAATTCTTCCTCTACGGTAGGGGCAGGTATGCATTCAACCGCTTCGACTTCTTTGGCGGGAGCAATCTCTTCCTGTTTTTCCTCAACGGGTGCGGCAACCGTTTTCGCGGCTTTTTTCGCTTTCTTTGCCTTTGAGCCTTTCGCAATCAATGCCAGCAAGGTAATAAGCGCGAGTACGCCGATACCGCCGAGTACGCCTGCATGAAAGGGTTCGTTTTTGCAGTATTCGACTGCTAAATTGAACAGTTCTTGAATTTTTTCCATGGATACGCTCCTAAAATTTTTATACAACTTATATTTTAATATAAAAGAATAAAAAAGTCAACCAAAGGGGGGAGAAAAATTTCCAAAAAAATTGACATTTGGGTGAAAATAGAGTACAATATAGATATGGAAAGAACGGATATCGCAATCATCGGCGGGGGAGCGTCAGGGCTTTTCCTCGCAACCGCTTTAAAAGGCGAAAAAGACGTCGCGCTATTTGAACGGGCAGACCGCGTTGGGAAAAAGCTCTCCGCTACGGGCAACGGGCAGGGGAATATCACCAACCTTTCTGCGCCGCAAACGGCGTATTTTTCGGCGCGGGAAAAGGACGCGCTTCGCGCGGAAGAAATCGTGCAAAGCTACCCGCCTCAAGCCCTTATCGGCTTTTTTGAAAAGCTGGGCGTCATTTTAAGCGCGGACGAGCGCGGCAGGGTATACCCTGCAAGCCGACAAGCTTCTGCGCTTACCGACGCTTTGCGCTTTGCAATCGCCGAGAAGGGGGTAGATACGCGGCTTTCCGCGCAAATCACGGATATACGCAAAACGCGGGAGGGCTTTATCCTGACGGCGAACGGGAAGGAATTTTTCGCGAACAAGGTCGTCCTTTGCGCGGGCGGGAAAGCTGCAAAAAATTTCGGCACGGACGGCACGGCGTACGCCTTAGCGCAAAGTTTTGGGCACACCGTTACGCCCTTGTATCCTTCTCTCGTGCAAATTAAAACGGATACGCGCTACACCAAAACCCTCAAGGGTATCCGCGTAGCGGACGGGGGATTGACGGCAAGCGTTAACGGGCGGAAGGTATCTATTTTCGGGGATATTCTCTTTACCGACTACGGGATTTCGGGGGACGCGGCGTTTCGCATTTCCGCGTTCATCGCGCACCTGCTCCCCTCAAACGAGGTTTCCTTATCTATCGATTTCCTGCCAAAATATAACGAAACGGAAATTTACAAGGCTTTATGCCAAAAGCGTACCGCTTTTCCCGCGCTTGCGGAAAGCGAACTGCTTTTCGGGATTGTGAACAACCAAATCGGCAGGGCGGTTTGTAAGCGCGCGGGCGGGGATTTGAAGAAAATCGCAAGGCTCGTCAAGGACTTCCCGCTTACCGCTTGCGGAAGCTTGGGGTTTGACTACGCGCAGGTTACCAAGGGCGGAATACCGCTTGCGGAAACGGATAACAATCTGCAAAGCCGCTTGATAGACGGATTGTACTTTACGGGCGAGATTTTGGATATAGACGGGCAGTGCGGCGGGTTTAACCTACAATGGGCGTTCTCCTCGGCGATGCGGGTTGCGGAGGCTTTGAATGAGTAAGCTCTTTACCTTAACGGATATCAAACTGCCCGTGGAAAAAGGGGAAAAAGACCTGCTTGCGCTCGCGGAAAAAAAGCTTGGGGGTAAAGCGGGGTACTTTGCTATTAAGAAAAAATCCTTGGACGCGCGGGATAAAAAGGATATCCGCTTCGTTTATTCGATAGAATTTTCCAAAAACCCACAAAAACAGCAGGAACGGAGCTTTGAAAAGCTCCCCCAAAACAAGCTCCCTCAAGACCCTGTTTTGGTGGTTGGAAGCGGGCCTGCGGGCTTATTTTGCGCGCTGCGCCTAATTGATTACGGCATTACGCCCATCGTCATTGAACGGGGCGGGAGCGTGGAAGAGAGAGAAAAAAGCGTCAGCCGTTTTTTTGCCGATAAGCTGTTGGATACGAATAGCAATATTCAGTTCGGTGAGGGCGGCGCGGGTACCTTTTCGGACGGAAAGCTGAACACGCAAACGCACAGCCCCTTAAACCGCGAGGTCTTGGAACTGTTCGTGCGCTTTGGCGCGCCTGAGGAAATCCTCTTTTTATCCAAGCCTCATATCGGCAGCGACAACCTCAAACGGGTGGTCAAGAATATGCGGGAATATATCCTCTCCAAGGGCGGGCAGGTGCTTTTTAACACCCGCTTGGAAGATATCCTTTTGCAAGACGGTAAGATAAAAGAAGCTGTCGCAGGCGGGAAAAAATTCCCCGTTTCGGCGTTGGTGCTTGCCGTAGGGCATAGCGCGCGCGATACCTTTGAAATGCTCCTGCACCGAGGTATACCCATTCGCCAAAAGGATTTTGCCGTGGGGGTGCGTATCGAGCATTTGCAAACGAAAATCGGGTTCGCACAGTACGGAAAGGCATATGCCAAGCTCCCTGCCGCCGATTATAAGCTCGTATCCCACGCAGATAAACGCGCGGCGTTCACCTTTTGTATGTGTCCCGGAGGCTTCGTTATGCCCTCGGCAAGCGAGGCGGGCGGCGTGGTTACCAACGGTATGAGCAATTACGCCCGCGACGGTCAAAATGCAAACAGCGCGTTGATTGTGCAGGTAACGAGGGCGGATTTTGACAGCGACGCACCTTTAGCGGGCGTGGAATTCCAGCGTAAATTAGAGCGCGCCGCATTTCTTGCGGGCGGGAGCAATTACAGTGCGCCCGTACAGCTCGTCGGGGACTTCTTGAAGGATAAAACGAGCGACGCCTTTCGTTCGGTAGCGCCCACTTACGCCGCAGGCACGGCGTTTGCCGATTTGCGCGCGGTGCTTCCCGAACCTATCACGGACGCTCTTAAAAGGGCGATTTTGGATATGGATAGAAAATTGCACGGCTTTGCCGACCCTGACGGATTGCTTACCGCGGTGGAAAGCCGTACCAGCTCCCCCGTCCGTATCGAACGGGACGAAACGCTGCAGTCGATAGGAGCAAAAGGCTTATATCCCTGCGGCGAGGGCGCAGGCTACGCCGGCGGGATTACTTCGTCGGCGGCAGACGGGCTCCGCGTTGCCGAGGCGCTCGTGCGCTCGTTTGTTTAATATGTTATTTTACAACAAAAAATGCAAATTTTTATAATATTCACCAAACCATCACACAGTTTTCACGCAATTTACACAAATGAGAGGTAAAATAAATCCGCATAAGGGGGATGAATGATGGGTTCATCCTGAATAATAGAGAATTGATAAATTTAACTATACTAAAAACTTTTTTCATATTCTCTCACTAAAGGTATAGGGCTTGCGATTGCAAGCCCTATATCTTTGCTTTTTAAGTCGTTTGAAACGCTTGCCTTTTTTCTACAAGTGTGGTATAATGTAAAAAAGTGGAAAAAGGAACACGTATGGAAAGAAAACAAGATAGGCGCGTAGCCAAAACAAAGCGAGCGATACAAAACGCGTTTGCCAAGCTTCTAACGGAAAAAGAGGCGGATAAAATCACCATCAAGGAGCTTGCCGACCTTGCCGACGTAGACAGAAAAACGGTGTACAACTATTATAAAGGCGTACAGGATATCGCAGGGGAGCTGGAAAACGAGCTGGTGCAAAGCTTTCAAAAGAAGATGATGGCGTTTGAGTTCAACCCTGCCCGCCCCAAAGAAATTTTTTACGCGTTGACGAGCGTTTTAAAGGACCAGTTTGAAATATACGAGTTAGTGATGCGCTTGGAAGGCAGTTCTAATTTTATTTCCAAAATCGTCGTTTTCTTAAAAAAGAAAATCCGTTTGGTTATGGAGAATTATAAAATGATTGCGCCAAGAAAAATCGACCTTGTGGCGGAATATCTTGCGGCGGGAATTTTTTCTGCGTACCGTTGTTGGTTTAATTCCAGCAGAGAACAAACCTTAGAAGAATTCACGGAAGATATCGCGCTTTTGGTTATGGGCGGGCTTCCGCAATACTTATTATATAACTAAAAAAGCGACGGTTTTAACCGTCGCTTTTTTAGTTACTTTTTCTTTATAGAAATTTTCAAGGTGCAAAGCTTGTTATTATCCGTTTGAGAGGGTTCCGTTACCTTACGGTAGCCGTATTTTTTAACGGCGACGCGGATTTTTCGACCTGTCGTGCAAACGGCTTTTATCGCCTCGTAATAAATTTGGCTAATCAATTTAATTCTCTCGAAGGTTACGTATTCGTTTGCCTGATGGATAGAGGTTTCCTCGAAACAAACCTCAGGACCGAACGCACAGCCGCACTTGAGCGCTCTCGCGTAAGTCCCGCCGCCGATGGCGATAGGGGCTTCGTTTTTGCCCGTAATTTTGTTGTACACCCCTACCAGCGTCGAGATTAACCGACCCTTGGGGTTGTTATAGATGGGGGCTTGGTAGCTTTCGATTTCGTAGCTTGCGCCGAATTCGTCCAGCTTAGAGGTAACCGCTTCCAAGGGGAAGGTCGCGGGGAAACGGATATCCGTCGTGATTTTCAAAACGCCGTTTTCAAAGCTTGCGATATCGGGGGACATACTAAGACGACCCGTTTCGTCCACCAAGGTCTTCAAACCCGTAACGTCGTTAAAGAGCAGGTCATACGCGCGCTTGCAGCCGTCGTGGAAGCTTGCCAAAAAGCATAAGAGGGCTTGCAGGGCGTTTGCGCCGTATTCGGGGGTAGACCCGTGTGCGGATTTGCCGTACGCCTGCAAAATTCTCGTCGTATTGTCATAGGAAAGGCGAGTGCCGTTTATGGGATTTTCGTAATATACGAGCTTCG
>JAZKXK010000108.1:0-5184 GCA_045611525.1 Candidatus Scatosoma sp.
GTAACGCAAAGGAAATCCAAGCGGTTGCATACGATATGATGGTGTCGGGCTACGATAGCGAGGCGGTTTCGGTACTCCGTCTTTGGAAAGCAAGAAGCGTACAAAACTTCGATATGAAGTTATTCTCGCAAGGCGATTATAACTCCGTTATGAAGGACGACAACGAGGCTGAGCTTATTTCTAAGGTGCTTTATCCTGCGGATAACCACGTGGAAGGCAAATCCTTGCGCTTGAAACAGCAGTATTTCCTTGTTTCCGCGTCCTTGCAAAACATTTTGGCTGACCATAAGAGAAGATACGGCTCGTTGAAATTATTGCCGAAAATGGCGGCAATTCACCTCAACGATACGCACCCTGCTTTGGCGATTCCCGAGCTTATGCGTTTGCTTATCGACGAAAACGGTATGAACTGGGACGAGGCTTGGGATATCACGACTTCCGTTTGCGCATATACCAACCACACCGTACTTGCGGAAGCGCTTGAAACTTGGCCGGAAGACCTCATAGCAAGAAGATTGCCTCGTATTTACTCGATTTTGAAAGAAATCAACCGCCGTCAATGCGAAGATTTGTGGGCGCGCTTCCCCGGCGACTGGGATAAGATTTCCCGTATGTCCATTATGTCCTATAATATCGTTAAAAT
This sequence comes from Candidatus Scatosoma sp., assembly GCA_045611525.1. GTDB lineage: Bacteria > Bacillota > Clostridia > Christensenellales > Borkfalkiaceae > Scatosoma. The sequence goes on from JAZKXK010000108.1 coordinate 644, forward strand.
GGCAAACCTTTCCGTACACGGTTCTCACCACGTAAACGGCGTTTCCGGGTTGCACAGCGAAATTATTAAGGAAAGTATCTTTAAGGATTTCTACGATTATACGCCCGAAAAGTTCACGAACGTAACCAACGGTATCGCGCATAGACGTTGGCTGAATCAGTCCAACCCCGAGCTTTGCGCTCTCTTAAACGACTGTATCGGCGAAGGTTACGCAAAGGACGCGTCTAAGCTTGCGGCATTCAAGAAATTTGAAAACGACGAAACGGTATTAAAGCGTTTGGAAGAAATCAAAGCCTTGAAAAAGAAACAATTTGCCGACTTTGCATTCAAAAAGCAGGGGGTAAAAATCGACCCTACGACTCTTTTCGACGTACAGGCAAAACGTTTGCACGAATATAAGCGTCAGCTTTTGAACGTACTCCATATCATCAACGATTATCTTATTTTGAAAGAAAATCCCGACGCGCCTATGCAGCCCAAGACCTATATCTTCGCGGCGAAAGCGGCGGCAGGGTACTATATGGCGAAGAAGATTATCAAGCTGATTTGCTTCCTTGCAGAGGATATTCGCAAAAATCCCAAGATTGCGGAAAAGCTTAACGTTGTTTATATGGAAGACTATAACGTTACCATGTCCGAATCCTTAATGCCCGCGTCCGAAATCTCCGAGCAGATTTCCTTGGCAGGCAAAGAGGCAAGCGGTACGGGTAATATGAAATTCATGATTAACGGCGCATTGACCATCGGTACGCTTGACGGCGCGAACGTAGAAATGGCGGAACACGTAGGAAATGAAAATATCTTTATCTTCGGCTTGAAGTCGGACGAAGTATCCGAAATTTGGAGAAACGGCTATTCCGCAAGCGTATATTACAACAACGACCCTATGCTTAGAAGGGTAGTAGAAGCGTTAATCGTAGGCTTTAACGGCGAATCCTTTGCCGATATCGCAAACTATCTGCTTACGGGCGCGCCCATTGCCGACCCATATATGTGTATGGCGGACTATCAGTCCTATATCGCAACGCAAAACGAGCTTTCCAAGCTTTACGCAACGGATAAATATAGGTGGAATCAGAAGGCGCTCCGTAACATTGCGGCGGCAGGGTACTTTGCAGCGGATAGAAGTATCCGCGACTACGCGGAAAATATTTGGAATACCAAACCTTTGCGCGACTAATAGATTTGGATTTTCTACACAAAATATTGAAAATGCCACAAAAAGCTGTAATTAAATTACAGCTTTTTGGTGGATAAAGGGCTTTTTAATTTATGTCAACTTGTATCTACTTCAATCCCTTGGACCTCGCTTGCAAGAATATTAGAGGTGCTATCCATCAAGACGATTTATTGCAGTTAAATGTCTTTTTGCTTAAAAATGAGAAAGAAGATAACTCTCCGTGCTGTAAATGTACGGAGTTTAGCGCGCAAACTCCTAATTTAGAAGATTGTACCGCGCCTTCGCAAAACGCATTTTTGGGGATAAATAAGGACGGCGAAGATATCGTTTGGTATCCTATGACCAAAACAGCGTTTGGCTGGACAGTTTCGCTTGAAATCCATGAAATCGGTTTGTATTATTACTGTTTTTCCATTGAAAACGTAGGGGATATCTCCTGCTCAGACATGGAAATGGGGGCAATATGCAGGCATTTAAGCGGATTTTTGCTTACCGTGTATTCCAAAGATTATAAAACACCCGAATGGTTTAAGGGCGGGGTTATGTATCAAATTTTCCCCGACCGTTTTTGTAAACAAGGTTCTATGCCTGACATAAAAGGTCGGGTTCAAAGAGAGGACTGGGGCGGTTTGCCCGAATATCGTCCAAATGAACGCGGAAAAGTGCTGAATAATGACTTTTTCGGAGGCAATTTTAAAGGAATTCAATCCAAATTGCCCTATTTGAAGGAATTAGGCGTAACGGTGATTTATCTTAATCCTATTTTCGAAGCGGCGTCAAATCACCGCTACGATACCTCGGATTATATGAAAATCGACCCTTTTTTGGGTACGGAAAAGGACTTTGAAGAATTTATCAACGCCGCAAAAGAACAAGGAATACGGGTAATTTTAGACGGTGTATTCAGTCATACGGGCGATAACAGCGTATATTTCAATAAATACGGCGAATATCCATCGTTAGGCGCCTATCAATCCAAGGATTCGCCGTATTATTCGTGGTATTCCTTCCAAGAATTCCCGAATAAATATAATAGCTGGTGGGGAATTGACATTTTACCAGAGGTGAACGAAAATTCCAAGGAATATCAAGAGTTTATCTTCGGCGAAGGCGGGGTTTTAAAGAAATGGCTTGGCTACGGTATCGGCGGTTACCGCTTAGACGTAGCGGACGAATTGCCCGATTTCTTCTTAAAAGGGCTGAGAAAATCGGTAAAAGAAAGCGAACCCGACGCCATTATCATTGGCGAAGTGTGGGAAGACGCGTCGAATAAAATCGCGTATTCCAAGCGCCGAGAGTATTTGCAAGGCTATGAATTAGACAGCGTGATGAATTATCCGTTAAAGGACGGGATTATCCGCTATATGCAAACGGAAAACGCCTTAGAGCTTTTGCAAATCATCCGTGCGCTGTTAAATCATTATCCCAAACAAACGGTGGATTGCCTTATGAATATCCTCGGTACGCACGATACCGCGCGTATTTTGACCGTTTTAGGCGGGATTTATTGTAGAAATAAGGACGAAATGGCGCAAAAAAGCGCGTATTTAAGCGAAAAGGATAGGGAAACGGCTATCCAAAAGCTTAAAATGGCGGCTGTATTGCAATATACGCTACCCGGCGTGCCTTGTCTTTACTACGGCGACGAAAACGGTATGGAAGGACATAGCGACCCGTTCTGCAGATTTTGCTTTGACTGGGACAAGCTCAATCACGAATTGATTGCATTCTATACAAGGCTTGGCAATATCCGTAAAGAATACCGTGATTTGTTTAAGGACGGGGAATTTGAAGAAGTCTTCGCCCGTGAAGGATTTTTGTTATATAAACGCACGAAGGGCGACGAATGTATTTACGTTTACGTCAACAATTGTGCAAAAGCCCAGGTTTTGGATTTGCCTCAGCCTTGTAAGGATTTAATAGATAACCAAGCCTTGAATAACGCCGTAAGCGTTGAACCGTATTCTTATAGAATATTTATAAAAATAAACGAATCATCCCGTTTACCCAAGAAAAAATAAGGAGAAAGCATATTGTCTATGAAAATGGAACAAGAGTGATTGAGACCTCGGCAAATCCCTAAAAAAACAGTAAAACCCCCTATTTTTACCCTTTTTTAAGCTTAAGATTTCGTAAAACCTGCATTTTACGAATAGTTTCGACTGTTCCCTACCGCAAGGATTTGCGCGGGCGTATCTTTCCTATGCTTATAAATCTACTCGTTTTTCTGCGTAGTTTTGTACTGCGCAGATTATTTTTTTGTCTAACTTTTCGGAAAATCCCCCTATTCTCTTGACTTTTCTTATGACGTTTAGTACAATAGAATTATGAAGAAGGATAACTACTATGCAACGCGTAATATACAGGATATTGACCGCATCGCTGAGCTTTTAGAGGAGCTCCCCTCTTTTTGCGAGGATTATTTTATCGGGATTGAAAGCCGTACAAGTCCGCAAACCCGTTTAAAATACGCTTACGATTTACGGATTTTCTTTGATTTCCTTGTAAAAAAACGGTTTAGAAACCTTGAAGTTTTGGATTTGACCTTAGAGGAGTTAAAAAAGGTCAATCATTACGATATCGAGCTGTTTTTAAGCTATTTATCCCACTACCGTTTCCGTGATAAGCATTTATCCTGCGACGAACGGGCTAAGGCGAGGAAACTTTCGGCTGTGCGCGCCCTTTTTAAGTATTTTTTCAATAAAGGATTGCTGGAAAGGGACGATTCGGCAAAGGTTCGCACGCCCAAGCTGCACGATAAGGAGATTATCCGCTTAGACGCGGACGAAGTTTCCGAGCTTATTTCCGTGGCGGAAACGGGCAGCGGGCTTTCCAAGCACGCCGTTGGCTACCACGAAAAGACGAAAATCCGCGATACCGCCATTTTGACCCTCTTTTTGGGTACGGGTATCCGTATCAGCGAGCTTGTGGGCTTAGATAACGACAGCTTTGATTTTGAGGAAAACTCCTTCGTCGTTACGCGAAAAGGCGGAAACCGCGCGATTTTATTCTTCTCGGACGAGGTAAAATACGCCCTGCAGGAGTATATTGCCGAAAAATCCAACGACCCCAAAGTTCCCGATACGGAGAACGCTTTCTTCCTTTCCATGCAATATAAGCGTATTAACGTGCGTTCTGTGGAAATTCTCGTGAAAAAGTACAGTAAAATCGTATCCCCTCTCAAAAAGATTACTCCGCATAAGCTTAGAAGTACATACGGTACCCGTTTATATAACGAAACGGGCGATATTTATATCGTCGCGGACGTACTTGGGCATCGGGACGTAAACACGACGAAAAAGCATTACGCAGCCATTACCGAGGACAACCGCAGAATGGTTGCGGATAAGGTTAAGCTCCG
>JAZKXK010000109.1:0-3338 GCA_045611525.1 Candidatus Scatosoma sp.
CGAGCCGATTTTCGCGACCGCCTCTTCTTCCAAAAGCCCCTCTTCCATATAATCGTCTATCATTTCGCTGTAAAAGGCAAGCCGTCCCGCTATCTCGTATTTGGGTAACCCCGCCAAGCCCTTTTTAAGCTCGTCAAGAAATTCTTGTTTTCTCATTTTCTCCTATCCCCCTTCACGACAAATTGATAAATGGACATGACCTCGCGCCATTCGTCCTTGAAATCTTCAATGCGACCCAGTCCCGCTTTGGTGATGCGGTAATATTTACGCAGTCTGCCTCCGTGTTCGGATGTATATACCGTAAGCATATTAGAAAGCTCTAAGCGCTTCAAAATGGTGTACAGCGTCGATTCGGACATCTCTATATACGGTTTCATATCCTTGATGATTTTATACCCGTACGAGTCCCCGTCCTTTATCGCCGCCAAAACGCATACGTCTAATAAGCCTCGTTTTAATTGTATATCCATTGTATATTTCCCCTTGCGTAATATATCATATCACGAAGTATTGAACTTGTCAAGCGTTTTCCAAAAAAAATTTTATTTGTTTGTATTTTTTACATAACATTTGAATAAATGTTCAAATGTTCGGGGGAAATAATTATAAAAAACGTAATTCTTTTAAATCTATAAAGTAATAGCCGCGGCTTGGTTAAGCCGCGGCGGGTTGATTTATTTTTATATTCGCTCTATTTCTATACCGACGACTCCGTATTTTTGCTGTTCGTCTAAGCTATAATACTCGTTCATATCCGTGTAGGAAGCCGTTGCGATATCGCCTTTTGTATATCCGCACTGCAAAAGCGGTAACGTTTGGTATAATTCCTGAAAAGAATTAAACACGTGTAACGCCAAAACTTCGCAAATTAATCTTTCGCCTAATGCGTTTACAAATTCAATCTCGTCGCCGATTTTGATTAATCTTCTTTTTTCATCATACAGCCGAAGCTCAATCGTCTTATCGCCATTTTTTATCATTTCAAACGGTTTGGCGTTCAAACGCATACTGTGTTTCATATATCAACCTTACTGCATAACTTGCCGTTAGGCAATCATAACTGAAAAATGCCCCGAAAGGCATTTTTCTTACTCCCACTCAATCGTCCCAGAAGGCTTCGGGGTCAAATCGTAAAGCACGCGGTTTACGTTTTCCACTTCCGTAGTGATACGCGCCGTAATTTTATGCAATAATTCGTAAGGAATTTCCTCAATCGTTGCGTTCATTGCGTCTACGGTGTTCACCGCACGAATGATAACGGGGTATGCGTAGGTACGCTTGCCGTTTTTAACCCCTACCGAGCAAAAATCGGGTACTGCCGTAAAGTACTGCCAAACTTTACCTTCCAAGCCCGCGTTAGCGAATTCCTCGCGAAGGATTGCGTCCGATTCGCGAACCGCCTCTAATCTTTCCTTCGTGATTGCGCCAAGGCAACGCACCCCAAGTCCGGGGCCGGGGAAGGGTTGACGGTAAACCATACCCTCAGGCAGACCTAACGCGCTGCCAACCATACGCACCTCGTCTTTATAGAGCAATCTCAAAGGCTCTACGAGTTCAAACTGCATATCCTCGGGAAGCCCGCCGACGTTGTGATGGGCTTTTACGCCGTCGCTTTCGATAATGTCGGGGTAAATCGTACCCTGCGCGAGGAATTCAATCCCTTCCAGCTTTCTCGCCTCTTCTTCGAACACACGGATAAATTCCGCGCCGATGATTTTGCGTTTCTTTTCAGGCTCTGCCACGCCTGCAAGCTTGCCCAAGAAACGGTCTTCCGCCGCCACGTACACAAGGTTTGCGTCCATTTCGTCGCGGAATACCTTAACGACTTCTTCAGGCTCGCCCTTTCTCAAAAGACCGTGGTTTACGTGTACGCAAACGAGCTGTTTGCCTATGGCTTTGATAAGCAAAGCTGCCACGACGGACGAATCCACGCCCCCGGACAAAGCCAAGAGTACCTTCTTATCCCCCACCTGCGCTTGAATTTCTTTTACCTGCTCTGCAATAAATGCGTCCGCAAGCGCTTTGGTGTTGATGCGCGCCATACTTTCAGGGCGTACGTTGTTTTCCATAAATTCTCTCCTTTGTTTATAACTGCGCTTTAATCGCTTTTATTAAGTCTTCGTAAGTTTCCAAAGCGGGGATTTCGGGGTTTTCCGCCTTGATTTTGTCCGTACTTTTGAACAAAAAGCCCGCTTTGCTTGCCTTTATCATCGCCAAATCGTTATAGCTATCCCCTGCGGCTACCGTTTCGTAGCCCATAGCTTGCAACGCCTTGACCGTGGTGAGCTTAGAATTTGCCACACGCATGGTATAGTCCGTAATCTTCCCGTCCGTATCCACCTCTAAGCTGTTGCAAAGCAAGGTAGGATAGCCGAGCTTTTTCATAAGCGGCATACCAAATTGCGTGAAGGTATCGCTGATAATAAATACCTGCGTGAGCGAACGGAGTTCGTCTAAAAACGCCTTTGCGCCTTGCATAGGCTCTATCGTTTGAATGATAGCCTCGATTTCGGGCAAGCCCAAGTTATGCTGACGCAAAATCTCCAAACGCCATTTCATTAGTTTGTCGTAATCGGGTTCTTCCCGCGTGGTACGGGTAAGCTCTGAAATCCCGCTTGCCTTAGCAAAGGCAATCCATATCTCGGGAACGAGTACCCCTTCCAAATCTAAACATACGACCGTCATAGTTACTCTCCGTTAATGTTGGCTATAATTAGGCGCTTCCTTGCTGATGGAAATATCGTGGGGATGGCTTTCAATCAAGCTTGCGTTGGTGATACGGACAAACTCGGACTGCGTACGAAGTTCTTCAATCGTACCCTTTCCGCAATAGCCCATACCTGCGCGCAAGCCGCCCTTCATTTGATAGATAACGTCGGCTACGCTGCCGCGATAAGGCACTCTGCCCTCGACCCCCTCGGGTACGAACTTCTTCTGCCCCTCTTGGAAGTATCTATCGTTGCTGCCTGCCGCCATTGCGCCGAGCGAGCCCATGCCCCTATATACCTTATAGCTTCTACCTTGATACAATTCGACTTCGCCGGGGCTTTCCAACGTACCCGCCAAAAGGGAGCCGACCATAACCGCGCTGCCGCCTGCCGCAATCGCCTTGACAATGTCGCCGCTGTACTTGATACCGCCGTCCGCGATTACGCGCTTGCCGAGCTTATCCGCCATTTCCGCACAATCCATAACCGCCGTTAATTGCGGTACGCCGATACCTGCGACGATACGCGTGGTGCAAATAGAGCCAGGGCCGATACCCACTTTGACTACGTCCGCGCCCGATTTGATATGCGCTTCGGTTGCCGCCGCCGTCGCTACGTTGCCGGCAATGA
>JAZKXK010000110.1:0-8716 GCA_045611525.1 Candidatus Scatosoma sp.
ACCGTGCGGGCGATTTGCCCTTGCTTTTTACGCGAAAGCACGGCGATATCCGCATACCTGACGGCGCGGTATTCCCCTGTATCGGGGTCGAAAAACTTGTTATGCCGTTCGTCCTCGATAATCGCGCGAATGGTTTTCGCGAGCAAGCTTTCTTCCTCCGCCCGTTTTTCCGCGTGCGCCTTTACCGAGTACACCCCCCGCTTTTCAGCGGGCTTTTTCTCTGCCTTGCCAACGAAGTGTACGCATACCTTGCCGCTATTCGCCTCGTACCTGCCCCCCTTCTCCATACGAGAATCGCGGGCATAGTCCACCGAACAGGTCTTGGGCGTCATCGCCAAAGCGAACTGCGCGTTGACCGCGTCAAGCACTTTATCCGCGCTTCTAAAATTGCGGGTCATAAAAAGATTTTGCCCCCCGCCGTTTTCAAATTCCTGCTGTTTCTCCACAAAGAAACGGGATTTACTCCCTCTAAATCCGTAAATCGCCTGCTTGACGTCGCCGACGAGAAATAAATTCTCTCCGCTTAAGCGGGAAATCAGCTCCTCTTGTACGGGGTTGACGTCTTGGTACTCGTCTACGAAGACGTAGCGGTATTTTTCCCTAAGCTCTTGCACTACCTCTTGGTTTTTCAAAAGCGCAAGCGCCTTATGCTCCAAATCGTTATAATCAAGCACCCCTCTGTCCGCTTTAAGCGCCTCGTATTTCTCGTCAAAACGGAGCAGGTACGAGCTTAACGCCTCCGCCGTCTCGCCTGAACACAGGAAATTTTTAAGTTCTTCTTCCCTCGTTTTGGTTTTGGAAAGCTCGTCGTCGTAAACCTTGACGATACGCCCTTTCAAAAACGCCAAGCGTTGGATATGAAGCTTTCTTTCTTCGCCGTCGTTTTTAGAGCCGCGGTTTATACTGAATTTCGGCTTTTGCACGGCGCAAGCCGCAAAGTAGTCCTTTGCCGAAATCGTTTGCTCCAAAAGGTCTATCAGCTCCTCGCAAAGAGCGAGTTGCCCGCCCATTTGTTTATCGATAAAATACGCGCGTTCGTCCTCGACGAGTTCGCGATAATATTCACATTTTTCGTCCAGCTTTTTCTTTAAATCCGCGCAAATTTCCTCAAACATACCCTCGCCGTACTGTTTGGAGTTTTGCAAATATTCCCGATAGTCGGCGCGGTTTCTCAAATGCTCGTACGCGGTCAAAAAGAGCTTTCGCAAGGTCTTGTCGCTCTTTTTGCGCCAGTACACGGATAAAAGGTGGGCGAACTGTTCTTCTTTTTGCTCGTAGCCCTCCTCAAACAGCTCGTCCAAAGCCGCGTTTTTCAGCGCCGTACCCTCGGCGTCCTCCCCGCCGATGACGCGGAAGGCGTTATCCACGCCCGCCGTGAAAAAGTGGGTGCGGAGCAGCTTCGCGCAAAAGGAATGTATCGTGGAAATGTCCGCGCTCGGCGTTTCGGCAAGCTGTTTCTTGAAAAACACCCGTCGCTCAGGCGTAACGCCCTCGCGATTTATCCCCTCGATTAAAGCCTTGGAAAGCTTTTCCTTCATCTGCGACGCCGCTTTCTTCGTAAAGGTTACCGCCAAAAGCTCGTCCACGCCGCAGCCCGATTCGATAAGGCGGATAATCTTTTCTATCATAACCGTCGTCTTACCGCTGCCTGCAGAGGCGGAAACGATGGCTCTGCCTTGCGCGTTAATGGCGCTAAGTTGTTCCTGCGTAAAGCTTGCCACGGCTTATTCCCCCTCCCTTATCTCTTTGGCAATATTCGCAATCGTACTCGGCTCGATTGCGCTTTCCTTTCTCGGCGCATACGTATCCTTATTGAACCCGCACATACCGCCGTATTTGCAATATTCGCAATTCCCCTCGTAGGGCGTGGGCGCGATAAAGCCCTCTTTCATTTCCTTAACCCCCTGACGGGCAACGTGCAAAGAGTAATCGACAAAATCGACAAATACCCCCTCTTCCATCACCCGCTTTGCGGACGCGCCGTTTTTCAGCGCGGCGGGGAAATATTCGCTTTTCACGGTATCCGCGTCTTTGGATAAGCTCGTATCCCCGCAAAGGAGCGCCTCTTCGCTGCCGTTTAAGAACCCCTTCATACGGAACCTGCCCTCGTCGTCGCTCTTATAATCCACGGACGCGGGGAAGTAAAAGACCCCGGCAGGTACGCGTTCACCCTTTAACGCAGACATATACATTTGCATTTGGATTTTGCGCCCCGTATAATACGAGGTCGCCGTATCGTCGATAGTCCCCGTTTTATAATCCACCACGCGCACGTATTTCTCCGTACCGTCTACGCGGTCAACCTTGCCGTGGAAAAACTCGGCGTCGACGGGCGTTTCCGTTTGCTCTACCTTAAACGCGGAATTTTTAATTTGCTTATACGCCGCAACCGCAACGTCCGCCCCCTCTTTTAAGAGCTTTTGAGAAAACACCAGCCCCGAAGCGGTATCCTGCTGCATAGCGTATACGGACTTTGTCAACAGCTCCTCGCCCACCGTCATAGCATAGGCGCGAAGCTCTTCTTCCGTTTGGATTTGGTCGGCTTTTTGGGACACGTATTCCAAAAGCTCGTGTACGAAATTTCCCGTATCCACGGCAAGCACCGCCGCCTCTTCCCGTTCTTTGAGCTTTAAGCCTCTTTCCGCAAAATGACGGAAGGGGCAGGAAAAATATCCCTCCAAAGAGGTGGGCGATATCTTTCCGTTCCTAAAAAACAGCTCCTCGCCGCGTTGGGCGTATACCTGCCCCCCTCTATTCTTCAAATAATCGTCTTTTTCGGTAACGCTGAGTTTATCGAGCGCGGTAAAGAGCGAGGAATACTCTAAGCGGGTATCCTCTTTCTTTGCCTCGTATTGACTTTTTTCGATTAAAAGCTGTCTAACGGCGGGAACGGGCGCGGAGCAAATATAGGGAAAGTCCTCGGCGCTAAGCTTTTTACGGCGGGGGAGCTTTCTGCCCTCTCTATCGCAAAACAGGGTATCCAAATAGCGGAAAATGTCGCTAAGCGCAGGCTCGCTGCCGTCGGCGGACAAGGGATACGAAAGATGCAGCTCCTCTAAAAAGGTGCAAAGGTTTAAGCAAACGCTCTCCCTTGCGCGAAGATTGACCTCGGCAACGGTAGGTTCGATAAGCGTTTTCACCTCGGCAAGGCGGGCGATTTCTTTATCCGAAACGATAGCGGTATCCGCGCCGCATCTGGGTACGGCGTCCGTCATACCCATCGCAAAAAGCGTGCGCACCTTTTCAATACGGCTTTCGGTGATATCCCCGATAAATACCGCGTCCGCCTTTAAGGGGATAAGCGAAATTTCAGCAGCGTCCAAGCCGTCGCAAAGCACCGCCTCGAATTCTCCCGCCGTCATTTCTCTTGCGCCCGTCAAAAGCTCCGCCTCTAAAAGCACCTTTTCCAAGACGCGGGAAATTTGCGAAAGATAGCTCTTTTGCGCCACGTCCGTAACGCTGTTTTCTAATTCCTTTAAGGTGTTTTCCACCTCGAAATCGGCAAGGATTTTACGCACGGCTGCGCAATAGCCCCTGCCATGCCCCCTTGCTTTGATATTTTCCGTAGCCAACAATACCCGCGCGCGGCAGCTTTCCAAATAGGCTATATCGTAGCCTTCCACCGCCTCGCCCGTCTTAATGGCGCGCTTTGCGCCGCCGCGATAGTTTGCGAATTTGAGCAGATAATTTCTATACTCGTCGCTTTCCCCAAAGAAAAGATTTTGCGTGAGCGATTGTACGGCAAGCGGGGAAAAGCCCTCTTTGACCGTTCGAAAGCAATCGAGCAAAAATCGGCTTACGGGGTGGTTTTTAAGAGATTTTTTCTCGTCGATGAAATAGGGAATACCGTATTCCTCAAACGCCTTTTTCAAGGGCAGGGAATAGGCGCAAATGTCAGGCACGAGCAGTGCAAAATCCCGATAACGGCAATTCGGGTTCTCCGCTATAGCGCGTCGGATTTTTACGGCGGCGTATTCCGCCTCCGCCATTTTATTTTCCGCCTCGTATAAGAAGATATGCTCCGTTTCTTTGCGCGCTTTTGCCCGCACGGGATTGAACAAGCCCTTACGCAGCGTTTCTGCGTCGCCGTCGAGGGGTTGCCCCTTATCCAAGATACGCACCTTACCGTATTCTCCGCACACGCGCGCAAAGGCGTCGCACGCACGGTTGGTATACAGCTCCTCTTCTCCCGCGCAAAATACCCCGACGACGTTCGCCGCGGTTTCAATCGCCGCGCGCACCGTTTCCCGCGCCTGCGCGGTAAAGGAATTGTAGCCAAGGAAAAAGACGTTGACCCCCTTAAGCAAGCCCTCTTTTCTCAATCTTTGCGGCAAAAGCGAAAGGTATTTGCTCTCATCTACAAAACCGCCCTCGCGCAAAAACTTCGTATACCCCTCGTAAATGAGCGCAAGGTCGGCAATTTTCTTCTTTAACATATCCTCGGGAAGAAGCGCGAGGCTCTCTTTTAAAACTTCGGGCGTGATTTCGGACGCGGAAAGCTGCGCCAGTGTTTCGTAAATACAGCGGGCGTTGTTACCTATCCCGGAAAGCGAGGTAAAGCACTGCAAAGCCCCCTCGCGTTGCAGACGGGTCATCACCTCGCCCACCGCCATCACCGAGCCTTGCTTGGAAATCACGCGCTCTTCCGTTTTCAAAAGTCGCGCAAAGGTGGACACGTGCGAACGGAACGTGCCGCCCAAGCTGTTCATTAAAGCCCTTTCCGCAAGCAAGGTCAATCTATCCTCGCAAAAGATAAGATTTATCCCGCCTTGCTCTTCATACGCCTTAGCGTACTTTGCCATAACTTCCATGCACTCGGACAGGGTATAAGCTTTTAATACGGCGTTCATCGCGCGCCCTCCTTTTCTCATTTCTTCTATTATAACATATTTAACGGTAAAATTTCAGCTTTTTTTCACAAGAAATTTGCGGAAATCTTGATTTTGTTTTTACAAATGCAAAAGAATGTGGTATAATAATAGAAAAGTTCCCTTATTTAACGGAGAAATTATGAAAATCAAGAAACTTGCCCCCATTCTCGCGCTCGCTCTTTGCGCTTCCGCGTTTAGCGGTTGTACGGGAAATCAAAGGGTGTCCTTTAATCCCTACTGGCAACAAGACTCCCTCGTAAAGGAGCCTATTTACGAGACCTTGGAATACGAGGTATCCTTTCAGGAAGAAAACGGGCTTGACAAAATCGGGTACGGTCTTAGCTATGACAACGGTATTTACAAAACTACTCTGGTAAGCGGAGAAGAAAACGGAAAAAACGTATACACTTACACGACGGAGTTTACCATTACCGTAACCTATACCTTAGGCGCAAGCAGCGAAAGCTTTACAGACCGCGTCGTTAGCGTAAGCAAATTCTACGACGCCGCCAACGACCTGCGCCCCATTTCCTCTCTTAAGGAAATCGTCAGCCATTCCCCCGTTTCCAACAGCACTTCTAAGCTGGAGCCTAGCGATTGCTATCAAGCTTTTGAATACTCCGCTTCCACCGTCTATGACGCGGACGGAAAAACGGGTACGAGTACGGTTACGAAAAAGGATAACGACCCGATTGAAAAAAGCTTTGAAATCGACGAGAAGAATTACCGCTATTTGGACAACGAAACCCTTCTTCTTGCCGTGCGCGGGCTTTCTTCAAGCGTAAGCTCTGCGAAGGTTATGTCGTACAGTCCCTTTGCGGGCGGCGTGCAGAGAATTTCGTTAAGCTTTGCTCAAGAGAGCAGCGAAACTTTCACCTTCTTGAAAAACGGTACTTCTATCACGGACAATATCACATACCGACCTCTTTCCATTGTCTTAGACGAGGAAAATCCCGGCGCAACGCAAACGGCGTGGCTTGCCAAAACGACGGACGCGAAGAATAACGCCTACCGCAACGTGATACTCAAATTACAGACCCCGCTTTCGTATAGCTTGGGAACCTTGACCTATATCCTTACCTCCGCAACCTACGCGTAAATGAATAACGGCTTGCCTTAAGCAAGCCGTTTTTTTAGTTTTCGTATACCGAGCGTTTTAAAATTCCAACGTACGGCAGGTCGCGGTATTTTTCCGCATAATCAAGTCCGTACCCGATAACGAACTCGTCCTCTATTTCAAAGCAAGTAAAATCGGGCTGAATATCCGCGCTGCGGCGGGAAGGCTTATCTAGCAGAGCAACGATGCGTATATCCGCGGGGTTTCTCGTTTGCAGCATCTTTTTCAAGGCGTACATGGTATTGCCCGAATCGATGATATCCTCTACGATAAGTACGTGCTGCCCTTCGATATTAGAAAGAATATCCAAGCCCACGGACAGCTTGCCGCTGCTTTGCGTGCTTACCCCGTATGAAGATACTTTCATAAATTCCATCGAAGCGGGTACGCTCATCGCGCGAAGCAAATCGGTAAAGAATACCACACTGCCTTTTAAAATACAAATGGCAATGGGGCTTTTCCCCTCGTAATAGGCGTCCAACTCCTTGGCAACTTCTTTAACGCGCGTTTGAAGCTTGGATTTGGATATCAATACTCTCTCGATTTCACCGTTTCTCTTTTGCATCTTGTTACTCCTTCGTATCTTTCTTTTGTAATGCTATATACAGCACGGACTTGGTATCGTCCGTGATTTTTACTTTTTGGGAAATCTCCACCCCGCAAACGGCGTACACCTCTTTCCCTGAGGCAATCACGGGGATATGCGGGCGTTCCCTGCAAAGGATTTTTTCTTCGTTGAATACCTTTTTAAGACTCTTTCTTCCCCCGCCGAAACGCTCCATTTCATCGCCGTCCTGCTTAAAACGAAAAAGCGCATCCTTGGGCAGCTTATCCTTATCCAAGCGCAATACACGCCAAGGCGAAAACTCCTCTTCAAAGGGCTTGGACGATAGTTTCACCTCGTACCTGCCCCCGTCAAAACCTTTTTCATCAAAAGGCTTTGCCTCGGCTTGGGGCATAGAAAAGTCCTCTTTCTTATAAAAGAAAATTCCCTCTAAGCTCTTTTCCGCAACGATACCCTTAGGTAAGTCCAGCCTCGCGTTTCGCTCCGCGCTTTGCAGCGCGTAAACGCTTTCAAGGTGTAAAGCCGTATAATCTTTTTCCGCGCCGAGCGCTTTCAGCGCCATTAGACACGCCCGACGAAACAACGGCTTTTTCTCGCAAAAATCCACGCAAATCCCCTCGTCTAAAAGGGTCAATAAGGGTTGTGCGTACTCGTATAACAGCTCGTCGTCCTCCGCCGCAAGCTTAGCGAACCGAACAAGCCCGTCCGCCGCCCCGCTTACCGCTTCGTTTAGCCTTGGCAACACTTCTAACCGCAGTTTATTTCTCGTTGCGTCCGTTTCCAGGTTGGTCTTATCCACGCGATAGGAAAGGGCGTGCCTTTTGGCATAGTCTTCGATTTTTTCTCTCGTCCACGAAAGGAAAGGGCGAAGCAAGTACCCGTTCTCCTCGTACATACCCCCCACGCCCGAAAGGGAAGTCCCCCTTGCAAGGCGAAAAAGCACCGTTTCCGCGTCGTCGTTTTTGTGATGCGCCGTAGCGATGAAATCCGCTTTTCCGCTTTCCACTAGCGAGGAAAAGCTCTCGCGGCGGAAGTCCCTAGCCGCCGTTTCCAAGCTCGCCTTATCCCGATTTGCCCGCGCAGGACAATCCTCGGTAAAGAGGAACAGTTCTATCCCCCACTCATCGCATAAGCTTTGGACGAATTGCATATCCAAGAGGCTGTCTTTGCCACGAATACCGTGCTCGCAATGCGCCGCCGAAAGGAAAAATCCGCACTCGCCCTGTACGCTTTTTAGGTAATGCAAAAGACAAACGGAGTCCACTCCCCCGCTAATTGCAACGCATATTTTCTTGCCCTTGTACTTTTGCAAATCCATCATAGACATAGTATACCATACTTTGCGCGCTTTGGCAAGAACATAAACGCAACTAATTGAAAAAACCGTCTTAAAAAGACGGTTTCATTTTGCTTTTCACTTAGTCGCCAAAGCAAACGCCCATTGCCTTCGCCATAGCCACAAGCTCGCCGTTGGGGTCAACGTTCTTGGTCTTTTGCCCGATTACGTCCTCTAAGGACACGTCTACGATTTCGTCGCCTTGAAGTGCAACCATTCTGCCGAAGCCGCCCCTCATACAAAGGTCGACCGCCGCATAGCCGTAACGGGAAGAAAGCACTCTGTCGTGCGCCGTAGGCGTACCGCCGCGTTGGATATGCCCAAGCGTGGTCGCTCTTGCTTCCGAACCCGTCAATCTTTCAAGCTGGTCGGCTACGACTGCGCCAACGCCGCCCAAACGAATGGAGTCCGCGCTGTCCTCGATGACCTTCAAAACGACCTGCTTGCCGTCCAAGGACTTCGCGCCCTCGGAAACCTCAACGATGGAAAATTCCTTGCCGTTTGCCTTGTCCGCTTTGATTTTTTCCGCTACTTTTTGGATATCGTAAGGAATTTCAGGGAGCAAGATAACGTCCGCCGCGCCCGCAATCCCTGCGTGCAAGGTCATCCAGCCAGCGCCTCTGCCCATAATTTCTACGACCATAACTCTATGGTGGGACATACCCGTCGTGCGGACTCTGTCCAAACCGTCCGTCGCAACGGAAATAGCCGTATCGAAGCCGAAGGTATAATCGGTGTTTGCAAGGTCGTTGTCAATCGTTTTGGGAATCGCGATAACGTTCACGCCCTTTCTCGCGAAATCTCTGCCCGAGGTAAGCGTACCGTCA
>JAZKXK010000111.1:0-7649 GCA_045611525.1 Candidatus Scatosoma sp.
CTTTGACAGGCAACGGCGCGAACGCGGGCGCTGTTGTGGATAAACTCAACTACGAAGAAGTAGTTGGTTCGGTTGCGGGGGACGATACTTTGCTTATCGTGTGTAAAGATAACGCTTCCGCACTGAAAGTTGTGGAAAAAATCACGGAATTTATGAGATAAAGATATGTTATCCAAGCTTACCATTAAAAACGTAGCGCTAATTGAACAGGCGGAGATTGAATTCGGCGAAGGTTTGAACGTGCTGTCCGGAGAAACGGGCGCGGGAAAATCGGTCATTCTCGACTCCGTCAATTTTGTTTTGGGCGCAAAAGCCGACCGTAATATGATTCGTTACGGAGAAACGGAATGTATGGTAAAGGCGGAGTTTATCCTTCCCGAAGACGCGAAAGCGGTACAAGAACTGAAAGAAATGGACATAGATACGGACGGGGAAATTATCATTTCGAGAAAATTCTCGGAAACGGGTAAAAATTCCATTAAAATCAACGGAAACACCGTAACGGCGTCTATGCTCCGCAAGATAACGGATTCTCTTGTAGACGTACACGGTCAAAGCGAGCATTTCTTTTTGCTTAAGGAAAGCAACCAGCTCAAAACCCTCGATGCGGTCGTGGGCGAGCCGTTATTGCCGTTAAAGGAAGAACTTTCCGCGCTTATAAAAGCGAAAAAGCAAATCGAGGCGCAAATCAATCTTCTTGGCGGAGATGAAAAAGAACGCGGGCGCAGACTGGATATCCTTGCTTTTCAAATCGAAGAAATCAACTCGGCGGGCTTGAAAGAGGGCGAGGAAGAAGAGCTTTTAGCCAAACGCACGAAAATTCATAATTTAGAGAAGATACTTACCGCGCTTAGGGACGCGTTTCAAGCCTTTTCGGCGGAGGGGGGCGTTGCGGACGGGTTGCGTTATGCCGAAAAGTCGGTTTCCGCGATTTCGCGTTTGGACGACGAGTATGCAAGCCTTTTAGAGAAAATCGAAGGAGTGGCAAGCGAAACGGAGGACGTTGTCGCCGTTTTAAGCGATTTAACGGAAAGCCTTTATTTCGACGAAGGCGAAGCGGAAGAAATTGAATCGCGCTTGGATTTAATACGTTCGTTAAAGCGAAAATACGGGGCAAATATCGCCGAAATTCAAGCCTATTTGGAGAAAATTCAAAGCGAATACGAGCTTTTATCCGATTGCGAGGGGCAGTATGCGATTTTAACGGCGGAAAAGGAAAAAACGGAAAAGAAACTCTTTACCGTTTGCCAAAAAATTACCGCTTTGCGTAAAACGCAGGGAAAAGCGTTCTGTAGACGGGTTACGGAAGAGCTTAAAACCTTAAATATTGCAAGCGCACAATTTGAAATCGAATTTAACGAATACGATGAAAAGGATATACACAAGGTAACCTCAGCGGGCTTGGACGAAATTTGCTTTATGTTCTCCGCAAACGCAGGCGAGCCGATGAAAACGCTCGGTAAAATCATAAGCGGCGGGGAAATGAGCCGATTTATGCTTGCCGTTAAGACCCAGCTTTCGAGTATCAATGAGATTTCGACCTATATTTTCGACGAAATCGACGCGGGGATTAGCGGAAAAACGGCAAAGGTCGTAGGAGAAAAGCTTGCAAGGATTGCAAAGGGTACGCAAATCATCGCCGTATCCCACTTGGCGCAAATAGCCGTTATGAGCGATAACGAATTCTTGATAGAAAAGATAGAAACCGCGGGAAAAACCTTGACAAAGGTATATGCTCTTGACGAAGAGGGTAAACGGGGTGAAATCGTGCGTTTGCTCGGCGGTACGCAAAAGGACGAATATGCGTTAAAACACGCGGAAGAGCTTTTAAAGCAGGCAAAAGAATACAAAATTTCCATTTAAACAAAGTTATAAATAAAGAATAGCAAACGCCTAATTTGCACAAATTGTTTTCAGTACGGAGGAAAATATGCGCAAATTAGGTGTTTTTTTAATGGGGGCGATATGCTCCGTAGCCTTTATAAATAAAACAACGGAAGTTTCCTATGCCTCTGCGGAAAGCGCAACCGTTTACGTTGGCGGTATGTCCGCAGGCTTTACCTTAAAGACGGACGGCGCGCAAATCATCGGGCTTAGCGAGGTTGTTACCGAAAACGGAACGCTTTCGCCCGCTTTGCAGGCAGGTATTAAAACGGGAGATATCATTCGCAAAGTAGGCGGTATACGCGTGCATGGAGTAAGCGATTTGAATGAAATCGTCAATAAAAGCAAGGGGAAAGCTCTCGTTTATGAGGTAGAACGGGGGGCGGAGCAATTGCAATTGACCATAAAAGCGGTAAAAGAACGCCAAAGCGAGCGTTATAAAATCGGCGTACTCATAAGAGAAAGCGTTTCGGGTATCGGCACGGTTACTTATATAGATAAGGAAACGGGCAGATTCGGGGCGTTAGGCCATGCCGTCGTGGGCGAAAATAACCGTGAAATGTCCATTTTAAACGGCATGGTTTACGAGTGTAGCATTGTCGGCGTAAATAAGGGAATACGTGGCAAAGCAGGCGAGCTTAGGGGTATGTTTTTAAATGAAAGGCACCTTGGAAACGCCGAAAAGCTTTGCGATTGCGGTATTTTCGGGCAAATTTGCGAGGATTTTAACGTGAACGACCTATTTTGTGCTGTCGCGGATTCGCAAAGCGTTCAACCCGGCAATGCCTATATTTATTCCACGGTGAACGGCGTTTCTCCTGAAAAATATACCATTGAAATCGTAAAAGTCGATAAAAACAATAAAGAAAACAAAAATTACGTCCTTAAAATCACGGACGAGCGATTAATCGCGCAAACGGGCGGAATTGTACAAGGTATGAGTGGCAGTCCCATTTTACAGGACGGCAAACTGGTAGGGGCGGTAACCCACGTATTTTTAAACGACCCTACGCGCGGATACGGTATCGATATTCAAGCTATGTTAAATGAATAAGTTTTACTACGCCACGCATAATAATTATGTGTGGCGTAGTAGTTTAAAACTGTCAGACGAATGTGAGGTGAAAGATGAAATTTAGAAGGAAATTGTTGCTTGGCGCGGTTCTTGCTTGCGGTTTTGGGGTGAATGCAATGCACACTCCAAATGCGGTTAAACTGCAGGAGAGTATAAAAGAAAACGCATATTTTGAGGAATGTATCTGTGCGTCGGCTACGCAAAAAGGTATACAAACCCGCGCAAAATCGGCGTATTTAATGGATTTTCATACGAAAACGGAGATATTTGCGCAAAATGAAAGGACGCGCTTGCCGATTGCGAGTATGTGTAAAATTATGACGCTGTTACTTTCTTTTGAGGCGATAGACGCAGGACAAATTTCTCTTGACGAAGAAATCCGCGTAAGCGAAAGAGCGGCTTCAATGGGCGGTTCGCAGGTTTTTTTAGAGGCAAACGCAAGCTATCCCGTCAAAGAACTTATTAAGAGTATCGTAGTTTGTTCAGCAAACGACAGCTGTGTGGCTATGGCGGAGAAAATTGCGGGAAGCGAGAGCCTTTTCGTAGAAAAAATGAACGAAAAAGCCAAAGAAATCGGCGCAAACGACACGCTTTTTGCGAATTGTACGGGTTTACCCAAAGACCCGCAGTATTCCTGCGCAAAAGATGTTGCGATGATGTTGCAAAAACTGCTCGAACACGAGGAATATTACGAATACGGCAAGGTTTGGATGGATAAATTTGCTCACCCTAAGGGCAGGTATACGGAAATTACCAACACTAACAAGCTCGTGCGGTTTTACGACGGCTGCGACGGCGGGAAAACGGGTTTTACGAATGAGGCGGGCTTTTGCCTTGCGGCAACGGCGCAAAGGAATCAAATGCGGGTTATTTCCGTCGTTATAGGGGAAGAAACGAGCCAAAACCGCTTTGAGGACGTTCGTACTATGTTCGATTACGCCTTTGCAAACTATACGATGACGCCCGTTATTGAGGCGAATACGCCCTTAGACGATTGCGTAAGCGTAAGAGGCGGTAAGCAAAAACAGGTTGCCGTTTGCCCGGCTCGCGCGTCGTACGTTTTTGGTAGGCGCGGAGAGAAAGCAAACGTCAGCGTAGAGGCATATTTTGATAAAGTACAAGCTCCGATTGAAAAGGGGGAAAGCGTTGGCGAGCTTATCGTTTTTGAAGACGGTGTGGAAAGGGATAGAGTACCTCTCGTTTGCGTTGAAAGCGTTGGGAAAGCCACCTTCTTTGATTGCTTGAAAGATATTGCAAGAAACTGGAATTCGCGCAAATAATACAAAACAAATCCGTTTTTAGGGAAAAATCTCCTTAACGACGGATTTTTTTGTAAAAATCCGCCGTCCAGCCGTTGCATTTTTGCTTAAAATTTGTTACAATAACACTAAGCGAATTGCTAAGGGAATTTATACGAATGAATACGAGAGAAACCTTGAAAATAAATGAGAAAGGGCATTTGGAGCTGGGCGGCGCGGACTGCGTTGCGCTGGCAAAAGAATTCGGTACGCCGTTGTACCTTTTCGACGAAGCGTATATTCGCCGTATGATGCGTGTTTATAGGGATACGCTTTCCCAAAAATACGAGGGAAACGGCATCGTTTTATACGCTTCGAAAGCCTTTTCCTGCGAAGCGATTTACCGTATTGCCGACGAAGAAAATATCGGCGTAGACGTCGTTTCGGGCGGGGAGCTTTATACCGCCCTTAAAGCAGGTTTTCCTGCGGAAAAAATCTATATGCACGGCAATAATAAGCTTGACTACGAGCTTGGCGAGGCGATGGACGCCAAAATCGGCTGTATCGTAGCGGACACCCATACGGAAATCGATAAAATCGACGCCGAAGCAAAAAAACGGGGAATCGTGCAGGATATTCTTTTGCGTATTAATCCTGGCATAGAAGCGCATACGCACGCCTTCGTCCAGACAGCTACCGTAGATAGCAAATTCGGGTTCTTCATCGGCAACGGCACGGCGGAAACGGCAACGAAATACGCTATGCAAAAGCAAAACGTTCGGCTTTTGGGGTACCATTGCCATATCGGGTCGCAAATTTTTGAAAAACAATCCTTCGTGCTTGCGGCGGAAAAATGTATGAATTTTGCCGCGGAAATGAAAGAAAAGCTGGATTTTTCGCTTAAAACGCTTAATCTTGGCGGTGGCTTTGGGATTTGGTATACGGACGAAGACAAAAAAATCCAACCCGAGGAGTATGCGGAATACGTTGAAGCTTTGATAGAAGAAGTAAAGAAAAAAGCCGTAGAAAAGGGTATGGAATTGCCTTTCCTCGTGCTTGAACCGGGCAGGTCGATTATCGGCGAGGCTGGGGTTACCTTGTACACCGTAGGCGCAATCAAGGAAATTCCCGGGGTCAAGAAGTACGTGGCGGTAGACGGGGGTATGTTTGATAATCCCCGTTACGCTCTGTACCAATCCAAGTATACGCCCGTTTTGGCAAACCGCGCGAACGAAGAAAATACCGAACTGGTTACGATTGCGGGAAAATGCTGTGAAAGCGGGGATATTATCGCGGCAAACGTTAATCTTCCCAAAGCAAAAACGGGGGATATCCTTGCGGTACTCTCCACGGGTGCGTATAACTATTCCATGGCGATGAATTATAACCGCAATAAAATTCCGCCTTGCGTACTTGTAAACGAGGGGAAAGCGGAATATATCGTTCGTCCGCAAACGTATGAGGATATCGTCCGCAACGACGTAATTCCCGATAGATTGAAAAAGTAGGTTTTTTGCAAAATCAACACACGCCGTACTTGCATTTTTTATTTGGCTGTGGTATAATAACGCTATGATTATTGAACAATTTATTGCCTTAATGGCTAAATTTTTAGCGGTTGCCGTCGTTTTGACCTTCCACGAATTCGCCCATGCCTACGCCGCATACAAGTGCGGAGATCCTACGGCGAAATTTTCAGGAAGAATGACCTTAAACCCTGCCAAGCATTTCGACCCTTTAGGGATTGTTATGTTTACGGTCGCGGGGTTTGGTTGGGCAAAACCCGTACCCGTCAATCCAAATAATTTTGACAATTACCGCAAGGGTAGCTTTTGGACTTCCGCCGCTGGGATTTTAACGAATTATGCGATGGCGTTCGTGTTTTATCCGCTTTTTTACCTTGTACTCAACTTTATATTCCCCGTATTTGCCGGGAAATATATGGGCGAGTTTTTGGTTACGCTCTTTTATTGCCTGTATGCGTATTCGCTTAGCTTTTGCGTATTCAATCTCTTGCCGCTTTATCCCTTAGACGGTTTTCGCATCGTGGACGCTTTAAACAAAAAGCGGGGCAAAGTATATCAATTTTTATATAAAAACGGTTATCAAGTGCTTTTAGGCTTTATTTTGGTGCATATTTTTGCACAAAGAATTGCGCTTTTTTCGTATTTTGATATTTTGGGCTATGCGCTTAGCTTTGCAACGAATATTTTGGGGAAGCCCATTTCCTTGCTTTGGGACTGGGTATTGAGTTTTATTCTTTAAGGAGAAAATATGGATAAGTTAACGGTAGAATCTGTTAAAAACTTTGAAACGGAAGTGGATTATACCACAATTCTCGACAATTTCGAAGGTCCGCTGGATTTGTTGTTGCACCTTATCAAGCAAGAGGAAATCGAGATTAAAGACGTTTTCGTTTCACAGGTAACCGAGCAATTCCTTTCGTATATGAAAGGCTTGCCTTACATAGACTTGGAAAAGGCGAGCGAATATCTCAATATCGCCGCAACCATCATCGATATCAAGGCAAGGAGCTTAGTGCCTCCCCCCGACGACGGCTTCGACAATCCAGACGACTGGGACGACGACCCTCAAAGAGAGCTTATCCAAGCCCTTGAAGAGTACAAAATGCTCAAAGAAGAGGCGGACAAGCTCAAGGAGCGTGAAACGGTAGGGTATTTCTTCAAACAGCCGGACAAGGACTTGACGGGCGTGCAAGTACAGTACAAAGACTTTACTTTGGACGGGCTTATGAAAGCCTTTACCAAAATGATGCTGCGTTTGGAGAGCAAAAAACGGGACAACCCGCCCCCGAGAGAAATCCCCAGAGACGTTTTCACCGTCCGCGATAAGATAAAACACATTCGCGAACGGGTAGGGGTGAAAGAGGCGATGAAATTCGACGAGCTTTTCGCTGAAGACGTAACCGTACCCGAAGTCGTAACTACCTTCCAAGCTCTTTTAGAGCTTTTGAAGCATCAATTTATTATCGTAGAACAGGAAGAATTATTTTCTTCCATCACCATAAAGAAAAATCCCAACAGAAGCGAGGACGAAGAAATTGGAGAAATTGACGAATATAATTGAGGCAATCTTATTTGCGGCAGGGGACGCCGTGCCTATGGATTTGCTTAGAGAAAAGCTGGACATTACCAAGCGTGAGCTGGACGAGGCTGTTCGTCAGCTTGAAAAGAAATATACGGGTATCTGCGGTATCCGCTTGCTTAATTTTAATCATAAATTACAGCTTGCGACCAATCCCGATTATAAAGATTTGGTGGCGCTGACCTTAATGCCTATCCGTGAAAAGGAATTTACCCGCACCATTTTGGAAAGCGCGGCGATTATCGCCTACAAACAGCCGATTACGCGCAGCGAACTCGAAGCTGTACGCGGTATCAACAGCGATTACGCCATTTCCACGCTTTTGAGCTTGGATATGATTGTGCCTT
>JAZKXK010000112.1:0-4586 GCA_045611525.1 Candidatus Scatosoma sp.
ACAACGGCGAAAAAGTCGAAAAAAATAAGAAAGAGGTATTTTATGAAAACAAAAACAATTATTTTGTTGGAATCCAACGTGGCGGTGTTGGCGCAATTAAAGGAAGCGTTAACGGGAAATCGAGCGTACAGCGTAGTGTACGCGGGCGATGACGGCGAGGAGGGTATCAAGGAAATTTTGACGTTAAAGCCCGACCTTGTTATCGTAGGTATGTTCTTAAAGACGATGGACGGTTGCGGGGTTATTCGCACGGTGAAGAACGCTTGGGCGGAGGCGAAAATAATTGCTACCGGTATACCTAACGATTCTTTGATAGAGCGCGCAATGGAAGAGGGCGCGTTGTATTATTTGGTCAAGCCTTTCTCTATTCCCAACGTGATAGAAAGAATACAAGAGCTTTTAAAGGATACTTCCGCAGAGGGCAAGGACGTGCAGTTGAATAGGAAAAAGCCCGTAACGGTGGAAGAAAAGATTAGCGAGATTTTTATGTCAATCGGCATTCCGCCCCATATTAAGGGATACGGATATCTTCGCGAAGGTATTAAAATGACGATAGAAAAGCCGTATATTATTAACAGCGTAACGAAAGAGCTGTATCCGTCTATTGCAAAGAAGTTTTCCACTTCGCCAAGTAAGGTGGAAAGGGCGATTCGCCACGCGATTGAGGTTGCGTGGAACAGAGGGCGTATCGACGCAATAAACGCTATTTTCGGGGCTAGGATTTATCTTGGCGCGGAAAAGCCGACGAACAGCGAATTTATCGCGCTCGTTGCCGATAAGCTCATTTTGGAAAATATGGTATGAAAGAGAAGAAGGACGATTCAAAAGAAATCGTCCTTCTTCAATTTATAGGAGGTTGTTGTAGTTATTAGTAGATACCGCCCATATCACCGCCGGGGGCAACAGGTGCGGGAGGGGTAGGGATATCCGTTACGATGCTTTCCGTGGTAAGCAAGGTGGAGGCAACGGACGCCGCGTTTTGCAGTACCGAGCGGGTAACCTTGGTCGGGTCGATAATACCGCATTCTACCATATCGCAGTACTTGTTGTTCAATGCGTCGAAACCGTAGTTCGCTTTCTTAGAGGAAAGTACCTTATCTACGATGACCGAGCCGTCAAGTCCTGCGTTTTTCGCGATTTGTCTAATGGGTTCTTCCAAAGCCTTCAAGACGATGGTTGCGCCCGTTTTTTCATCGCCGTTAAGGCTTGCAACCAACTTCTTGACAACGGGTACGGCAGAGAGGAGCGCGCTGCCGCCTCCGGGTACGTAGCCTTCTTCCACAGCCGCGCGGGTTGCCGCTAACGCGTCATCAATACGGAGTTTCTTTTCTTTCATTTCTACTTCCGTAGCCGCGCCTACGCTGATAACCGCTACGCCGCCCGCAAGCTTTGCAAGGCGTTCTTGTAATTTTTCTCTGTCGTAATCGGATTTGGTTTCGGCAATTTGCGATTTGATGGAAAGGATACGGTCTTTAATGGCAGCCGCTTCGCCTGCGCCGCCGACGATTGTGGTATTTTCTTTGTCTACGCGCACGGTAGCCGCCCTGCCAAGCATATTCAAGGTAACGTCCTTGAATTCCAAGCCAAGGTCGGAGGAAATGACCTCGCCGCCCGTCAGGATAGCAATATCACGGAGCATTTCTTTTCTTCTGTCGCCAAAACCGGGGGCTTTAACCGCAACCGAATTGAACACACCCTTGAGCTTATTGACGATAAGCGCGGCAAGCGCGTCGCCTTCCACGTCTTCTGCAATGATGAGGAGCTTTGCGCCTTGCTGAGCAAGGGGCTCGATAACGGGCAAAATTTCTTGTAAGCTGGAAATTTTCTTATCCGTGATAAGGATATAGGGATTTTCGATTACCGCCTCCATTTTATCCGTATTCGTTACCATGTATGCGGAAGCGTAGCCTCTATCGAACTGCATGCCTTCTACGGTGCTCAGTTCGGTGTTCATGGATTTGCCTTCTTCTACGGTGATAACGCCGTCCTTACCTACGATTTCCATAGCCTTTGCAATCAAAGCGCCCACTTCGGGGTTGCCTGCGGAAATGGATGCGGTTTGTTCAATTGCCTTGTTGCTTTCCACGGCTTTGGAAATACCTTTGAGGTGAGAAACGGTGGCGTCAACTGCTTTTTTAATACCTTCCTTTAAAATGATGGGGTTCGCGCCCGCAGCAAGGTTTTTCAAGCCCTCGCGCACGATTGCCTGCGCCAAAACCACAGCGGTCGTCGTGCCGTCGCCCGCTACGTCGTTCGTCTTAGTCGATACTTCTTTTACGAGCTGTGCGCCCATATTTTCAAAAGGGTCGTTAAGCTCGATTTCCTTGGCGATGGTTACGCCGTCGTTGGTGATGAGGGGGGCGCCGAATTTTTTATTCAGCACTAAGGTTCTGCCCTTGGGGCCGAGGGTAATTTTGACGGTGTCCGCCAAAACGTTTACGCCCGTTTCAAGGGCTTTTCTTGCGTCTTCGCCGTATTTAATCTGTTTTGCCATAATATACTCTCCTTACCTATTAATCTTCCACGATAGCGAGAATGTCGCTTTGCTTGATAATCGTGAATTCTTTACCGTCTACCTTAAAATTAGAGCCTGCGTAGTTGGAGCAAAGCACCTTATCGCCGACTTTGACCTGCATTTTTACTTCTTTACCGTCAATCATACCGCCGGGGCCTACCGCTACGACAAGGCAGGTTTGAGGCTTTTCCTGCGCGGAAGAGGGGAGGAAAAAACCACTCTTTGTTTTTTCTTCTACTGTTACGCTTTCTACGACGACTTTGTCGAATAAAGGTTTGATATTCATAATAAATCCTCCAAATTACTTTTTATGAATATATTATAACCATTTTGCCCTTACTGTCAAACAAAAAAAGGAAAAATAAGGATATTTTTTAAGAAAATTTATTTCCCGCGGGGAAAAAGTCTTGCAAAACATTGCTTTCCTTGAGGAAATATGCTATAATGATAAAGTATATTCATAAATGCAAGGAGAAGAGCGAATGGCAATGAATAAATGGGACAAACGTTTTATGGAACTCACCGAAACGGTGGCGAGCTGGTCTAGCTGCTATCAGGAGAATAGACACGTAGGGGCGGTTATCGTTAAGGACAAGCGGGTTATGACGACGGGTTATAACGGCGCGCCTGCGGGGATTAAAAGCTGTGAAGAAAAGGGCGAGTGTCTTCGCCGTAAGCTGAACATTCCAAGCGGTACCAAACACGAGCTTTGCTTTGCCGTTCACGCTGAACAAAATGCAATCGTTCAGGCGGCGAAATACGGTATCAATATTGACGGAGCAACCCTCTATTGTACGCACCAGCCTTGCGTGATATGCGCGAAAATCATCATCAACGCAGGCATTAAACGGGTTGTTTACAAAAACGGCTATCCCGATGAATTTTCCTTGCAGCTTTTTGACGAGGCAGGCGTTGCCGTAGAAAAATATGAGGAGTAAGCATATGAAAAATCCTATTGTTACCTTTAAAATGGAAAACGGAAAAACCTTTAAAGCGGAGCTTTATCCCGACAAAGCGCCCAACACCGTAAACAACTTTTTATCCCTTGTCAATAAGGGTTTTTATAACGGGCTTATCTTTCATCGCGTAATTGCTGGGTTCATGATTCAAGGCGGCGACCCCAACGGGCAGGGTACGGGTGGCCCCGGATACCGCATTAAAGGCGAATTTTCGGGCAACGGCTTTGCGCAAAACAATATCGCGCACGTACGCGGCGTTCTGTCTATGGCTCGCGCGCAGCATCCCGACTCCGCAGGCTCGCAATTTTTCATTATGCACGACGACGCAGATTATCTTAACGGTCAATACGCAGCGTTTGGTATGGTGATTGAGGGAATGGAAACGGTAGACGAAATTGCAAGCGTGAAAACGGACTGGTACGACAAGCCCTACGAAGAGCAAAAAATCAAGAAAGTAACCGCGGAAACCTTCGGCGTGAAATATGCGGAACCTATTAAAGCATAAGAGGAATTACTATGACGGATAACAGCATTTATACAAACCCTTTAATTACGCGCTATGCGAGTAAAGAAATGCAGCACGCCTTTTCGGACGAAAAGAGATTTAAGCTTTGGAGAAAGCTTTGGATTGCTTTGGCTGAGTCGGAAATGGAGCTTGGCTTAAACGTTACGCAAGAACAGGTGGACGAGCTTAAAGCTTACGCAGAAGATATCGACTACGAGCTTGCGGCAAAATTCGAAAGAGAGGTGCGCCACGACGTTATGGCGCACGTAAAGGCATACGGCGCATACGCAAAAAAAGCTATGCCGATTATTCACCTTGGCGCAACGAGCTGTTTCGTGAACTGCAACGCAGAAGCGATTATGCTTGACGAGGCACTTGATATTATCTTGAAAAAGCTCGTTAACGTTATGGATAAGCTCAAGCGCTTTGCGCTTAAATATAAAGATATTCCTACGCTTGGGTTTACGCATTTACAGCCTGCTCAGCTGACCACGGTGGGCAAGCGCGCGACTCTTTGGCTGCAGGATTTGGAAATGGACTATGAAAACCTTTTGCACGCAAAAGAGTGCATTAAGCTCCGCGGCGTAAAGGGTACGACGGGTACACA
>JAZKXK010000113.1:0-14577 GCA_045611525.1 Candidatus Scatosoma sp.
ATCATATCCTGTACTTCACCCCAAAGCTCTTCGAGGTCGTATATAGGTAATTTCGCTTCAAGATACTTTTTTATTGTTTCCGCGTGACAGCGTTTTGGCGCACACCAGCAAAACAATTCTAATTTACCGTGCTTTTGCAAAATCTTGTATAAACGTTCAATTTCTTTATAAAAAGCGGATTCCGTGTTCTGAATATTCTCCTTAAAATACGCTTCGTATTTGTCGCAAACCTTATCTCTTTGACTTTCATTAGCCATATAGAAAGGGTTGCCTAATACGCTTGAACGGTCAACTTTAACTTGCCATTCGTGTTCGGGCTTACTAAAACGTAAGTTTTTGATTGTAACTTTGCTCATAATAAAGACTCCTTATAAAATAAATTTGTTTGTGCCAAGAAAGGCAAAGCCGAAATAGCATAGAAGCCTCAATATATAAATCAATGAAAGCTGTATGCAAAATGCAAGGAAAAAGATGAAAAATTTTGCTTAAAATAAAAAGAACGCCAAGTTGTTACACTTGACGTAAATAATAGCTTCATGGGTTGCAAAAATTTTCAGCCCTTGGATTTTGCGGACTTCTATGCTATACTGACACAAACTTATAATTTGGGAGAGGTTGCTATTTTTGGGGGCAGGTTTACAGATAGATATAGATTTTTACTTTTTTGTTTATGTTGTTTGGCTTTTAACCTGTCGACTAAAAGCACGCAAAAAAATATCAACTTTCTATCTTGTACAAGGCATTAAAAAACGCCCCGAACCAAATGGGGGCAGAACGGGGGCAGGACGCTGAATCCCTTATAAATAAAGGCTTTCAGAGAGTGGGTTTTGGGTTCAATTCCTGTCGACCGCACCACCTACAACGTAAGTTGAACCGAAAGGTTTGATTTGCGTTTTTTCTTTATGTCCGAAAAAATCGGCTTGACATTAAAACGGCGTGATAGTGATTTACTACCGCGCCGTTTACCGTTTGTAATATTAAATCGCCCTTACACTTCAAAATTGAAAAGTATTAAAAAGCTATTGACTTTATTCCTCTTTTTATGATATAATATCGGAAAATAGTTTACCGTAGATTTAAATAATCAAGGTGCGGTTAAGGAGAAAATTAATGAAAACCGTCGCAATCATCATTCCTAATTTTAATAAGGCTAAATATTTGGATGCTTGTATTCAATCCGCACTCAATCAAACCTATCCTTATAAGGAAATTATTTTTATAGATGACTGTTCCACTGACAATTCTTTAGAAATAGCAAAAAAATATCAAGCATCTCATGACAACTTCAAAATTATTGCATTACCTCAAAACGGCGGCGTATCTAATGCTCGAAATATCGGTGTGCAAAATTCTAGCGCTGAATATTTTGTATTTTTGGATTCAGACGATGTGTATATCAATGAAGATAAATTGAAAAATGAGATGGAAATAATAGGTCCACGTACTATTGCATTTTCCCAATGGGTTAGACTCGCGGAAACTGGAGAACAGCTCCCCTATATTCCTATCAAGAAAAACCTGTATGGTTCTAAACGCGCAATTGTTGACATTATGCTGATTACAAGACCTACTTACCAACAACTTAGAAGTTATGTTATTCCCAAACAGCTTTTTTTAGACATCGGTGGATATGATCCGACTTTAAATATCCTTGAAGACCTTGATCTACTTTGCCGGCTCGCATTAAATGCCTCCTTTGCTTATACGGCTGCAATCGGAGAAGGATACCGACGCGACACAGGCGGTTTATCACTGGATAAACAAAATAAAGGCGCGACTAATTTGCTCAATATAAGAAAAAAATATTATAAGCAATTGAGCTTCCCTAATAAGTTATATTATAAGTCGATTATCCTAAAAAGAAAAATGAACCACTTATTCAACGTTTTAAAGAGACGAATGAACCTTTTATTAAAAAGACTGTTTAAGAGGCCTCATTCTTAATTGGAAAATTTTTTTATTTTTATGTAAAGCCTAGTGGGTATTATGGTAAAGAGTCTATTATCTTACTATTCCACGACTAATAGGCTGTTCACATGTTGCAAGCAAGAAATATTATTTATTGTTTTAATACTCTTACCCAATATCTATTGTAACCCTATATAACAATCTAATCCCTTTGTTATAATAAATTAGTGTATTTATAAATCCTATGGTTGTAAATCTGGAGAAAATATGAGAAAAAAGATATTGTATGTGGTAGATTTTAACCTTGATGAATTTAATTCCGTTAGAGATATTTTTTATAATGTAATAAGAAATGTAGAAATGAATGATTACGAACATGTTTTATTACAAAAAGAAGTACGTTATAATGAGCCATGTGAAATCGTTTTTGACTTCGGATGTAAAACTTATAAAAAAATTTGGGCGTCCTCGAAAGAAATTGCTTTTTCTCGTCATCTTCCTTTTTTTAGGAGAGTTTCTTTTATATTAACAAAATTACCTTTCAATGTTGCTTATAAATTTTTCGGGGAAAATTTTCATAAATATGTAGAAAAGAAAACATTAAAAAAGATTATACGCAAGGAACAACCTGACACAATCATTAATTCAACTATGAATCCCTCGAAAATTGTGGCGGATGTTTGCGCAAAGAAGAAAATCCCTTATTTTGAGATACGATATGATACACGCATAACCTCGCCTAAAGTTGACCAAAAACAAATGTATGCTCTCGAGAAACATACAATGGACCTTAGCTTTGGCTACTTTATTCCCTCCTACTTTATGGATGGTTACAAAAAATTCTACAATTCTCAAAACCTTATCGAATACAAAGTGCCTTTGGTTATTAATAAAGCCGATGTCAAGCAGGCTTTTGTTAAAGCAGAAGAAAAACATACATTCTCTTATTTTGGACAATTACAGTCGTTTAGATATCCCAATAGAATACACGATATTTTTAAAATTTTAAATTATCGCTTACACATATTCTCTCCAGACAAATGTTCACATAGCTCCTTTGTCCCTTACGCAAGAGTAACGGGTACAGATTTGCATCAAGCAATTGCGAATAGTAAATTTCTAATTGCGCTCGACAATGGGCATCCTTACGAACATTATCTGCCCACAAAAGTTTGCTTATACGTTTCTTTTACCAAACCCATTATCGTTTTCGGCGATAATAAAAAGTCCGCATTAAGAGACTTCTTAAAGGATTATCCCAACTGGTATTATCAAGATATTAACGAGCCGTTGGACGGGCTTATCGAATTCATTGAGAAAAATGACTTTGTAAATGAATTAAACGAAGATACCTATTCCAAATACCAAGATTTTTGCGAAGACAACGGTATCCCTGAATTAACCAAACGAATTAAACAGGCGATAGGCTAAAACCACCATCTAAAACTAAGGAGATTGTGCTATGCGGAAAAAACCTACGATTGCTTTTATGTACGATTTCGATAAAACCCTGTGCGACCAAGATATGCAGGACTATGCCTTCATTCCCAACCTCAATATGACGAGCGAGGAGTTTTGGGGCGAAACCGAGGCGTTCCGTAAAAAAAATTATATGGAAGGCATTTTGGGCTATATGTACTACATGATGTACAAGTGCAAGGAAAAAGGTATCCCCTTTACGCAGGAATATCTGCGTTCCTTAGGCAAGAATATCAATTTCTACAAGGGCGTGCAGAACTGGTTCAAGCGTATCAATCAGTACGGCGAGTCCATCGGCGTGAATATCGAACACTATATCATCTCCAGCGGACTTAAAGATATCATCGACGGCTCGGCAATCAAGGACGAGTTCAAAAAGGTGTTTGCGTGTCAGTACTATTTCGACGAAAACGGACAGGCGGTATGGCCGAAAATCGCCATTAACTACACTCAAAAAACCCAGTACATTTTCCGCATTTCTAAAGGTATTTACGATGAAACGGACAATAAAAAAGTCAATGAAAAAATGTCCGAACGCGTCGTAAACTATCAAAATATGCTTTATTTTGGAGACGGTATCACCGATATCCCCTGTATGACCTTCGTAAAGAAACAGGGCGGAACTTCTATCGCTATCTATCCCAAGGGCAAAAAGAACAAGGTAACCAACCTTTTGCTTGATAACCGAGTCAACTATATTTGCCCTGCCGACTATCAGGAAGGCAGCGAATTAGACGCCTTGGTAAAGTGCATTTTGCAAGAAATGAAACTCTCCCATACCTTGCAATTGAAACAAAAACAGCAACGCTCCCGCGAGTCTAAAAACGCAGAAATTAAAACCGTATAACAAAACTCCGTCCGAGTCATCTCGGACGGAGTTTTGTTTTTAATGCAATCTTCCGCACTTTGGGCAAAGGTTTTCGCCTGAAAAATTAATATTCGTAACGTTTCTAAAAAACATTTGCGATTCCAAATACTTATCCACAAGGAATTTATCGTTTCGGCTATTTTCTTCCGCCCTCTTCTTGGGCTTATACCCAAAAATACCCGTTTCGATATAGTTTTCCCCTGTTTCGGGACAAGATTTTTTCGTGATACTCGTTCGGCAAGATTCGCATCGATATCCCCATTCTTCTTTCACGAGCGGTTTTCCGCAGAACGGACAAACCGTATGCGTTTTATCGCTATACAGCATCCCCCGCAAAAGCAGCTGCTGTACTCGGCGGAAGGAGTCGACGTCGAAAAGACTAAGATACAAAAACTCGCGCGAGCCGTACTCCCAAGGGTCGGCGTAAAAATACTCGTCGGCGGGGCACTTTTCTTTAAAACGCTGTACTTTTTGCGGAGCGTGTTCTCCGTTATGACAATACAGCAAGCAAATACGGTAAGGCGTATCCTTTTCAAACGTAAAGAGCAAACCGCGTATCCCGTCGCAACGGATTTCTTCCATGGCAAGCTTCCAGTCCTTGTAGATAGCCTCGGTGCTCAAATTGAGAAAATTCAATCTCTTGCGCGTGGTGAACTCAAAATTAAAATGCCCTGCAGCGAAAACGGAAAGCATATTGCAATAGGCGGTATACCCCTCTCTAGAGGCTTGCCCGACGTAAGGCTCGTCTAAAAGCTCCTCTTTATCGCTAGAAAACCATTTCAGCAAAAGATATACCTGCCGATAATCTTTATGCAAACGGAAAACGTTTGTCTTTTTAAGCGTGAGCTTAGACGTATTTTTCTTGCAATGCTTATACACAGCCGAATTGAGCTTAGAACGAATTGCCGTATCGACAAACAACAGCTTTTCCAGACAGCGCTCGTAGCCGAGGTGATACTCGTCCTGCGCGCGGGCATACCCTAAGTGCAATTTACCGATAGCGAGGAAGTAGTTCAAATGATTCGTTCTCTCCAAGAGGTTAAACCGCAAATCCCTATTTGCGTACATCATATCCTTTAAAAGACGGATATTTCTTTTAACGAAAGACAAAATCATACCTATCAGCCTTGCAAACGCAATATTTTCGTATATCGCGTAATCCTCTTGCCGATCCAGCGTCATGAGCTTTTTGGGTTTGAACTCATTTTTAGAGATATCCCCCCAAAGCTCGCTATGCCTTGAAACGTGGGACATAGACTGATTGTTGATAATCCGCA
This sequence comes from Candidatus Scatosoma sp., assembly GCA_045611525.1. Lineage (GTDB taxonomy): Bacteria > Bacillota > Clostridia > Christensenellales > Borkfalkiaceae > Scatosoma. Next base: position 5,533 of record JAZKXK010000113.1, read on the forward strand.
CCGATTCTACGGGCAGGATATTGTACACCTCCGTCAAACGGGTGATGGGCTTGGAAAAAATACGTTTAAGGGCAGGCAACGCTTGAATGATTTTATCCAGCGTTTTTTCTATCTCGCGAAAATGCTCGTCCCTTGGCGTAACGAAAAGGTTAACCCCCGTCAGCGTTAAATTGTCAAAATCCGCATACGAAAGACGGTTGTTTGCTTGCGCAAAGGCAAGCAAAGCAGAATATTCGTCCTCCAAATTTTGCGCCAACTTTGAAGCTTGCATACTTAATCCTCGTTAAGCTTTAAGATAAACTCACTGCAACGGCGAAGGTTTAACTTTTCAAATTCCGCCGCCAACAGCTCTTTATTTTCCACACTCTTCAATTCCAACTTACTAACGACTTTGCTAAGCAAAATGCTTTCCACGGCGGTATGTATTACGCTTTGCGATGCGGCAAAGCACGAGGCATATACGCTGACAAAGCTTTCCATTTGCATCGCGATACGGTTACCGAAAGAAATGTTATAAGGCGCCAGCAGCTTTTCCACTTCCGCAATAACAGGATAGGAATCGATATTGAACTTCATGTTTTCTTTCGCGTTTGTAAACAGCGTTTCCAGCATATCCACAGGCAAGAAGCGAGCCGACATAGGTTCGTTATAATACAATACCTTTTTCGCTCTCTTGTTAAAGTTCATGGTATGCGCGCGGTCGTACACCTTATCGCTGATTTCAAACGTACTCTCGTCGCGGTTTGCCGTACCGATAAACCAAACGTTGCCGGGAATTTTGAGCGTATGCCCCTCAAAAAGCCCCTCGTAGGGTATCTTCTCTCCGTACTCTGTACGGGCTATGTTCACGTTCAGCAAACGCAGTTCGCGCTTATCCGGCTCGTTTTCCATTAAGGAAAGGAAATCGGAGAAATAGTACTCGATACGGCTCAAATTCATTTCGTCTAATACAATAAAGGTAAGCGTTTCGGGATTGAGCTTAGCTCGATACAGCGCTTGCGTAAACTTCTTCGGCGTATACGTTTTACTGAATTCATTATAATACCCCAACAGCTCGTTTTTATCTCGCCACGAGGATTCTACCTCTACAATTTCGCAACGAGCGTGCAACGCCTCCGCAAAAATCTTGGGAAGACTCGTTTTACCCGTACCGCTCATACCTTGTAAAATGGACAGCTTGGTCGTACCCAACCCCGCGATAAAGGTTGCGATATCCTCTTCCGTATAAGAAAGGTGTAATCGGCTGTCCCTCGCATACTGCACGATAAATTCCACAAGCTTAGGCAAGGTAGGCGCTTCAAAGAGCGCTTTTTTCTTATTTTCAAGCTCCGCTTTATAGGCGGGGATTTTACTATCCAGTTCCGTGAAGATAGGACAAGGATCGGCGAACACTATCCTCTCTTCCCCTGTTTTTTCGTCCGTAGCCACCACCGTGCCATCGGCGCGCTTGGTCAGGGAATCGGGCACGTCGGTCAAGGAAATCTCACCGATAACCGTCTGGGGATTTTTGCTTTGTTCGCGGAGCATAATCTCCCTCTCAATCGCCGCGCCGCGGGTATAGGGATTGCGCACCAAAAGCACCGCGAGCAACCCTACTACGCCAAAGAAATAATACAGCGAACTGCTTTTTATCTCGTATTCCGCGATTTCGTCGCTCAAAAGCCCTTGCAGGTAGGTACTCAACATACCCTCGTTCACTTTTTGTACCACTTGATAATATTTCCCGAACATACCCACCAAAAAAGAGGCAAGCACACTGAATGCGATAGCCGCAATGCTGATTTTATAGAACGTGTTAGAACGGCTAAGGAACGCCACAATCGCAAGAAAGCTTATCGAACCTACCAAAGTTAAAAGCGCCATGATGATAAACGCGACAACCCGTCCGCCTTCGTCCAAGGTCAAATAATCGCCAAGCAGCTTTGCCCCCGACAGTTTAATAGGGTCGGGCGTAACCCCCAGCATTTCCTCATAAGTAATCGTAGCGATATTCGATAAGAGCGCAACAACGCTAAGCACAACGACGGCTATCATATACGCAAACAACTCCGCGCGCGCCTTGTAAATTGCAACACGTTCAGCACGTGCCTTTTCCTGCTTTTCCGCGCGCGTTTCGTTCTCAATCACTTGTTCTACGTTCCATTTTTTGAGAAGCCCCAAGAAAACAGCGTAACCTATATCCACCACCAGCGTAAGCACGAAGGGATAGAAATTCGATACGGTCTTCGCAAAACCGCCCGTTGTACGTATAATCGCGCAAACGATAATGCCGCTTAAAAAGTAAACGCCCGTCATAACCGTAGCGCAAATTAAAAGCTTCCCTGTGCACCTCGACAGCTTTTTATCGTCGGTAAAGAAGGCTAAAACGGTTTTTATGAAAAAGAACGCACTGACCGCTATCGCGGCAAGAACCACGATAAACAGGACCAACGCAAGATACGCAATACCGTCTTTCTTCGCGCTCGCATCACCAAGCAACGAAAACATTTGGACGGGAGTCAACTTTTTGTATCCAAGCCAAATTCTTTCTTCTGTTACCTCATTCCATTTCCAAGCAGTGGGATACGTACAATAGGGGATAAAGAGTAAGATTGCCGTCAATATCAGTCCTAACACCGCCAAAGACAGGAATACGTACTTACGGTTTTTTATAACCCCTTCTTTATTAAATTTTTTAAAAAAATCATTCATAAGAAACCTCCTGAGATTCCCTTAAATCATGCAATTTCTATCGTTTCGGGGTTGGACCATTCAAAAAAGGTCAGGTTGCGCTCCGCGTCAAAGCGCTGCCCGAATTCCCCTGTATTCAAATATTCTTGGAACGTCGCGTAATGGTCGTCCGTATATACGGATACAGGCGCGCCGTCGTACCCCGCCGCTTTCCAGCCGTTTGCAAACGATACCACTCTGCCTACCCCTCGATTGCCCTCTCCGTACGAAGCGTCCAAGGCAATATCAAACTCGTAATACACCAGCCCCGAACTGTTGTACGGCACGTATTGCACGTAGCCGTCCGTACGGCTGTACTGGGACACGTAGCGGGTATCTTCACCAAATACCGCCTCTACCTCGCTCCAAGAATTTCCGTCGCCCTTTTTTACCGCGTAGTTGGCGGGAAAACACTCGAACGCCGCATAGTACGCCGCAACGTCCTCAGGGTCGAGCATCGCCGCTTTTTGCGCCGCGGACGGATTCGCCTCTACGTATTCCAAGGTATAGTAGGTATACGTTTTCGTTTGCGTAACCTCGTACCTGCCTGCCACGTATTCCACTTTAACGGGTACGGACACCGCGCTTTCCCCTGCAACGAGCGTTCCCTCGTACACGGTAGGATTTAAACGGATATCAAAAATTCCCGCGTCGTTTTTCCCCGTAGCGTAGGATACGCTTTGCCCCGTGTAGTTGACTTTGAACGCTTGAATGTATAAGGGCTTGCTTTCCGTTTCCACGCGGAAGAAATTGTCCGTATCCACGTAGACGGTAACCGTTGTGGAAGAACTTGCTTTCTCCAGCGTATACCGCTTGCTTAGCCCTACTCTATCGTCCGAGGTGTAGATAGCGCTCTCCCCCGCGCATTGATAGGTGATTTGAATGGAGCGTATGCCGTAAAGAGGCGAAGTGTTATAGAACGCTCCCCCTTCCGTCCCGTCCTCGGCTGAGCTGACAAACGGCACCAGCTGCATAATATAGCCCGTTTCGTTTTTGGGTCTATACGCGCGGTAGTATTCAGTTTCCACGCCGTCGACCGTATACTCGCCGTAGGTGCCTGTGGAATACCCCTTGATATTACTCCCGCCGTAACCGCTGGTCAGCGACCACGCGGAAGTGCTTACGCTGTCCGCGGGCTTGTTCCCGTTTGCGGACATACCCCCGTCCTCGATAAGCTCCGCAAGCAAATCGCGGGTAAATACCTCTTTCGCGCTGTCGTAGTATTCTACGATTTCCAAATACCCCATACCGTAGTAATCATAGTTCGCGCAGTAGGTATCTACGATAACGTAATAGGTTTCGTTATTGACGACGTTGTTTTTGATTTGCTCGCCAGCCGTCCCGTAATAGGAATAGTAATGGCTGTTCGTCGTGTTGATAAACTGGCTCTTTAGCCGACTGCCCGAAAGCTTGCAAAGCACGATGGGATTATCGAAGGTGAACAGAGTGTAGATATCCCCGTAAGTAACCTCGCCTGCGGGCAAGTAGTACGGGCTTCTAACGCTGATAAACCCGCCGCCAAGCACAATTTTACCCGCATACTTACTATCCGCGCCCCAGCGCTCTTCGCCTGCAAGGTACATCGCCTTTGCCGCAACATTTGCAAGGTCTGCGTACTCTTTATCACTGTCGTTATAGCCCAAAACCTCGTTGACTTTTTCCAGCTCGTCCGCATATTTGACGAGCAACGCCTCTACCACAGGGTCGTCCGCTTTGTTTTGATAGGTGCTTTTGTATACCGTTTTTGCCGTAACGGAGCTTTCGCCCGCCATGGTATTGACGGTGATTTGCGCGTGGGAAACGCCTTGGCTGTTATCCCCGCCTGTTTGCAAATGCCAAACGCCGTAGCGGTCCTGCTTTTTCACGACCTTATGGGTATGCCCCTCGAATACGAGGTCTACAAAGCCGTTAGAAAGACTTTCGTCGTAGTGGGTGTACTTCTCGTTTTCACCGTCGTGGATAACGTATACGATTACGTCCGCGCCTTGATTTTTTAACTTGCGGGACTCCGCCTTGACAAGGGAAGTCAGCTCCGCGCCCGTCTTAAAGTATACCCCTTCCGTTTGCTCTACGGCAATGTCGTTATAGCAATTCCCGATGGCGCCGATAATCCCGATTTTTACGCCGCTGCGTTCTATCATAACGGACGCGTCGCAATACTCCACTCTTTGTCTGGTTTCGCTGTCGTAAATATTGATTGCAAGGAAGGGAAAACGGGCGATTGCCTCGTTTTCTTGGATATAGCGCTCCCCCCAGTCGAATTCGTGGTTCCCAAGCGCCATCGCGGAAAAACCCAAATCGTTCATCCAGTCGGTGATGATATTCCCCTTGGTGGAGTTGGATTCCGCGCTCCCCTGCCACATATCCCCTGCGGATAAAAGCACCGTATTCTCGTTTTGCGTTTGCGCGCTGCGTAAGTAGGTGGTCAGCTCGTCCACGCCGATATTTCCGTAGGAATCGCCGAATTTACCGTGTAAATCGTTAATCGAATAGAAATCCAGCGTAACCGTTATGGGATTAGAACAGCTGTCGCAAATCCCATTCTCGTCGTTATCCGTATGCTTGTGCGAGGGCGCAGACGGCGTACCCTGCGAGGAAGAGGAAGAATCTCCCCAAGCCTCTCCGCAGTCGTCGCAAATGCGGTCTCGGTCTTTATCGATATGAATATGCCCTACGATGTCCAGCGAGCTGTCGTTTGACGAGGACGAGCTATTCAAATCCCCCAAAGCAAAACAGCCCGAAAAGGCAAATATAAGGGCAAACATACCGCTTAAAATCCATTTTTTCATAACAGTCCCCTTTGGGTAAAGTATATATATAATATTGTAGCAAATTTATAAGAAAAGCTCAATCGTTTTTTATAAATTTTACAAAATTCTCTTTTTTTGGTTTTTTTCACGCATACTTTCCTTGCTTCCTACCCAAACTCGTTAGTAATGGAGGAAAGGTTATGAAAGCAACCGGAATAGTGAGAAGAATTGACGAGCTGGGCAGAGTGGTTATCCCCAAAGAAATCCGCCGTACTTTGCGTATCAAAGAGGGCGACCCTTTGGAGATTTTTACAGACCGCGACGAGCTTATGCTGAAAAAATACTCCCCTATCGCTACTTTAGAAAGATTTAGCAAAGCCACCGCGCGTTCCTTAAACGATTTAAGCGGAAAGCTGGCGGTAATTTGCGACACAGACGGCATTTTACACGCCGTGGGCGAGGGAAAAAAGGACTTGGACGGGAAGAACCTGTCCGAGGAAATGGACAAGATTTTACGCGAACGGCGCAGCTATATCGCAAACGCCGCCGAGGGCGGGGATATTCTCCCTATCACCAACGGGCGCGAGGAAGGCATTACGGCGCAAATCATCGTGCCTATCGTATCGGGCGGGGACTGCCTTGGGGCGGTAGCCGTACTCTCCAAAGAAGAGGGTGCCAAAATGGAAGCCGCGGATATGAACTTGGCGCGCCTGACCGCCGATATCTTAGCAAATCAATTTGAGTAAATGAAAAAAGGACTGACTTTATTTACCATAAAGTCAGTCCTTTTTTTTCTTATGTACTTAACCTAAGAAGGGCGCAAGCACGCCTTCCATTACGCTCGACGTATAAGCAAGCAACGCTTTGGAAAGAGTTGCTTTTTCGCCGATTGCCTGTCTAAAGAGGACAATATCCAAGCAATCGAGTGCGCCGAACACAAACCAAATGCCTATACAAACAGCTGCACCGATAATTGCATAAAGCACTACCGACAAGCAACCGTCTACCGTACGGGTAAGGCGAATACGTTCAATCCAACCGCCGCATCTGGTCAAGAATACGTTCAAAAGCACAAACGCAACAATGGCAAAGATTGCCAAAATCAAGCCTGCGAATACCTTCCCGATAATAGGAGCAAGCGCACCCAAGCTCCCAAACGCGTTAGACGACCTCTCTACGAGTTGTGCTACTAAGTAGAACACTCCGTCCGTTGCGGTTGCATAGGGCGAGAAAGGCAAATAGAAGCAAAGCGCTACCGCAGCAAGCCCGCCGACCTTAACGATTAAAGTACGAAGACTTTCAAAGAAGCCTTTTTGATAGCCCTTGATTGCAATACACAGCGCCAAGCCCAAGGTCAAGATATCCAAAGCGTAGTTAATCACCACGTCAAAGAATGACTTTAACAAGGGTACGGTAAGAATAGCCCCGAAATTGCCCTCGGCAAGTTTGGTCGTACCAATCATAATCAATACGAAAGACATCACCCCGAACAACGCCATCGCCGCATTTACCGCACAGGTAAGCCCGCCGAGCAAACGCCCGAAAACGGACGGGGGCTGACAGCCCGTCTTTTGCAGAATTTTGCCGTAGGGTTCATAGTCGTTCTCGCCGTCGTAATCAACGTATTCAGGCTCAAATTCCAAGCCGTATTCCGCAAGGGAGTCGTCGCCGTTGATTTTGTCTTTTATCCATCTCATACGGGGACGGACGAAGAGCGCCAACACGCCGTACAAGGCGAGTACGGCAAGCGCGCACCCAAGCGCGCAGCCGAGCATACCGAACGCCCCGAACCCTTGCGCCAAAGCGCCTACGGGCGTAAACGTATTAAGAAGGATAAACACAAGGCTGGCGGTACACCAAATCAAACCGCCCCAACGCACGCGTCTAAAGCCTTTTGCAAAGCCGCCGCTAAACGCAATCAATAAAACGACTGCGCAAAACGCCGCGCCGATAGGACCCAGAAGGGATACCGTATCTTGTATTGCTAAAATGGAATGTAAGGGAAACATAGTTTTTCTCCTTTTTATTTCACGGATTTCTCCGTATTTGCTTATTTATTGAAGTTATCCTTTAAGGATACGATTTCCGAAAGGACGAGTCCGCCCTTTTCGTCCACGCACTTTTTATAGTAGCCTACGCGCATAAGCTGGAACTGCTTGCCGTCCTCGCTTTTTGCAAGATAAGGCTCTGCCTTGCCGTGGAAAATACGCTCGCTGTCCAAATTCATTCGTTCTGTGAAATCCTGCCCCGCGTATTCGGCGTCCTTCAAAAGCGGAGCGTACTTGCGGATTTCCGCGTCCACGCCCGTCTTTGCGTCCACCCATTGTATCGTGCCTTTCACCTTGATACCGCTGGTGTCGTTCGACGACCTGCTTTCGGGGATATACGAACATTTCAGCTCGGTAACCTTCCCCTCGTTATCGGTAATCACCTCGTCGCAATGAATGATATACGCGCCCTTGAGCCGTACGTACCCGTCCGCTTTCAAGCGCTGGTATTTGGGCGGGGGATTGAGCGAAAAGTCCGCGCTGTCAATGTAGACCGTATTCGAAAACGCCACCTTTCTCGTCCCTAATTCGGGCTTCAAGGGGTGGATTGCCGTTTCCAGCAGTTCCTCGCCCTCGTAGTTGGTTATCGTTACCTTCAAGGGTTCTAACACCGCCATTGCTCTTTCCGCGTTCTCGTTGAGATTGTCGCGTATGCAAGCCTCAAGGTAGGAAAGCTGACATTCGGAGTTGGCTTTTACGATACCGATTTTCGTACAGAAATCCAAAAGCGCTTCAGGGGGAACGCCCCTGTTTCTAAGCCCTGCCACCGTCGGCATACGGGGATCGTCCCAACCGTGTACGTGTCCCTCTTCCACCAGCTTTTTAAGATAGCGTTTGGACATAACTGTGTTGGTTACCGCAAGCCTTGCAAACTCGATTTGGCGGGGCTTGGGAGCAAACCCAAGGTTGACGCCCACCCAGTCGTACAAGGGCCTGTGGTCTTCGAATTCCAAGGTGCAAAGGGAATGGGTTACCCCCTGCAGATAATCGCAAATGGGGTGCGCGTAGTCGTACATGGGATAGATACACCACTTATCCCCCGTGCGGTGATGATTGCAGCGCAGGATACGGTAGATAACGGGGTCGCGCATATTCATATTCGGCGACGCCATATCGATTTTCGCGCGCAGGCACTTGCTTCCGTCGGGGTATTTCCCCTCTTTCATTTCACGGAACAATTGCAGGTTTTCTTCCGCACTGCGGTTTCTATACGGGCTTTCCTTGCCCGCCTCGGTAAGACTGCCTCTGGTTGCGCTGATTTCTTCGGGAGAAAGGTCGCACACGAAGGCTTTGCCGTCCATGATTAACTTTTCCGCATATTCGTAGATAATGGGGAAGAAATCGGATGCGTATACTTCTTTCGCCCAATCATACCCTACCCACGAAATATCTTTACGGATTGCATCAACGAATTCCGTCTTTTCCTTGGAGGGGTTGGTATCGTCGAAGAAGAGGTTACATTTGCCGTCATACTTCTTCGCCGTACCGAAGTTTACGAGCATGCTCTTGATATGCCCGATATGGAGATAACCGTTGGG
>JAZKXK010000114.1:0-7774 GCA_045611525.1 Candidatus Scatosoma sp.
AAGCAAAGAGGCGGTTGCCGCATTAAGAGCAAAAGGTATCCGCGTGGGTATGCTCACGGGCGATAACGAGCAGGTCGCAAAGGCGATTGCGGAAGAAGTAGGAATTAGCGATTATTTTGCCGAGGCTTTGCCTGAGGATAAGTCAAAAGCGGTTTCTCGCGTACAAGAGGTGGGCGGGTTCGTTGCGATGGTCGGCGACGGTATCAACGACAGTCCCGCGTTAAAAGCGGCGGATATCGGCGTTGCAATGGGCAACGGTACGGATATCGCCATGGATGCGGCGGATGTCGTATTATCCCGTGGGGATTTGCGTTTGGTGGCTACCATGGTCGAGTTGAGTAAGGCTACCGTGCGCAATATCAAGCAAAACTTATTTTGGGCGTTCTTCTATAACAGCGTGGCGATTCCCGTTGCGGCAGGGGCGTTCGCGTTTGCAGGGGTTACCCTCAATCCTATGATAGCGGCGGCGTGTATGTCGCTTAGCTCGCTGTTCGTGGTCAGCAACGCGCTCAGGCTTACAAGATTTGGCAAAAGGAAAGTAAAAGAGGTAAACGATATGAAAAAAACGATAAAAATCGAAGGTATGATGTGTCCTAGATGCGTAGCGCACGTAACGAAGGCGCTTGAAAGCGTGGAAGGGGTCAGCGAAGTAGAGGTCAATCTTAAAAAGAAGACGGCGACCTTCGTAACGAACGCTGCGGTTGCGGACGAAAGGATTGTTAAGGCAATCGTTGAGGCGGGTTACGAAGTAAAGTAAACGACAAAACAGTCGTTCGTATGACAAAATAAAACACAAAAGTATACTTGCACATATGTTATCCTATAGCAAAACCCATAGGAGGACAAGCATATGTCGCAAATGTTACTTTTAGATAAACGCACGCAAGGCTTAATCGAGGATTACGTCCCGCAAGGGGATATCCTTGAGGGCGTTGTGTGCTTTTTTTCCGTTTTTGCGGATTACACCCGCGTTAAAATTCTTTCGGCGCTTGCAATCAGTGAAATGTGCGTTACCGACCTTTCCCGTATTTTGGAAATCAATCAAACGACCGTTTCCCATCAGCTCCGTTTCTTAAAGAGCGCAGGCATCGTCAAAAGCTGCCGTCAGGGCAAAATCGTGTTTTACAGCTTGGTAGACGACGGGATAAACGACGTCATTTTGAAAGGGATAGAATTTTTAGGGTGCTAAACCCTTGCAAAATCCGTCAATTTGGTATATAATAATGTCGTATGCGCGATTTTAAAGAAAAATTGAGCTTATTGCCCGACGCCCCCGGCGTGTATATTATGCTGGACAAGGACGGCGTGGTAATTTACGTTGGGAAAGCCCGTATTCTCAAAAATAGGGTACGGCAGTATTTTCACGCCTCGGCAAAGCCCGAAAAGGTGCTTGCTATGGTGGAGAATATCGCGGACTTTTCCTATATCATCACGCAAACGGAAATCGACGCGCTCGCGCTGGAAAACAATCTTATCAAAAAGTATAAACCCAAGTACAATATACTTCTCAAAGACGATAAAACCTATCCGTATATCAAGGTGCATACCAAAGAGGAATTCCCCCGCGTTTCCATAACGCGAAAAATCAAAAAGGACGGCAAGTATTTCGGTCCGTTTATGGGTGGGGTGCGCGTCGGCGAGATTTTGGATATCGTAGGCTCGGTGTATAACGTGCGCACTTGTACCACCGTTATCGGCGAAAAGCCCAAAAAACCCTGTCTTGCCCATCACTTGGGCAGATGCCTTGCGCCGTGCGCGCACGCTTGTACGCAAGAGGAGTACGGGGAAAGGGTGAAACGCGTACTTTCCTTTTTGGACGGAAACTACGAAGAGGCTGAGGAGATTTTGAAGGAAAAAATGCTCCGCTTTGCCGAGAACGAGGAATTTGAGCTTGCGATGGAGTATCGGGAAAAGCTCGCTATGCTTTCCAAGCTGAAATTAAAGCGTATCACCGCCTTAAACCGTGCGCTCAACGCGGATATAATCGCGTTAAAGACGAATTTTATCTATTCCTCGGTCAACGTCCTCGTAACGCGGGGCGGTATTATGCAGGGCGGGAGCAATTTTGCCTTAGAGGACAGTTCGCTGACGGAAACGGACGCCTTGACGGCGTTTATCGCACAGTTTTACTCCGCACACGAATTGCCCGAAGAGATTATCGTGCAGGACTTTTGCGAAAAGGAGCTTTTGGAAAAGTATTTCCTTGAACGCTTTGAAAAAAAAGTCGTTATCACGCAGGCAAAGCTGGGGGTCAAGAAACAGCTTTTGGATATGGCTGAAAAGAATGCCGCGGACTATCTTTCCAAGTCCGTTGATAAAATCAAGCACAAAAACGATATGACCAAAAACGCCTGCGCGCATTTAAAGGACATTCTCGGCTTAAAGAAATACCCGAAGCGTATGGAGTGTTACGATATTTCCAACATTAGCGGGGTGGATAAAGTCGGTTCTATGGTCGTGTTTATCGACGGCGAGGCGGATAGGAACAGCTATCGCCGTTTCAAGATTAAAACGGTAGAGGGCGCAAACGATTACGCGTCCCATCAAGAAATGATGAGAAGACGGCTTGCCAAGCTTGGTACGGAAGAAGAGGAACGCTTTCCAAAGCCCGACCTTATCGTGATAGACGGGGGGAAGGGACAGCTTTCCGCCGTAAAAGAAGTGTTTGACGAATACGGTATCACGGATATCGAGCTGATTGCCCTTGCCGAACGGGAAGAGGAAGTGTTTACTCTTTTTCAAGAGGAAAGCGTGCGTATCGACCACCGCGACTATGCGCTCAAAATGCTTCAACGCTTGCGCGACGAGGCGCACCGTTTTGCCATTACCTATTTTAGAAGTCTTCATTCTAAGCGCAATCTTGCCTCGGTGTTAGAGGAGATAGAGGGAGTGGGCAAGAAAAAACAAAAGGCGCTTATGGAAAAATTCGGTACGATTGATAAAATTATGAACGCTACGGAAGAGGAGCTTTGCGGGGCGGAAGGCATCGGCAAAGAGCTTGCCAAAAAGATTAAAAATCATTTTCGAGAGAATTTATGAACAAGCCATTGAAATACCCGCTTATCGTGTCCGATTTCGACGGTACGCTAGTGAATAAAGACGGAACGATTAGCGCTGAAAACTCTAAAACCATTCAAGAGTATATCGCCTTGGGCGGTAAATTCGCCATATCGACGGGCAGACTGCCCGCAGGGATTTTGCCCCGCGCAAAGGAGCTGGGGCTTACGGGTATGGTATGCACCTGCCAAGGCACGATTATTATGGATATCGAGAGCAAAGAGGTCGTATCCTCGTCGAAATTACCCTTTGAAACCACCTTGCGTATCGTTAAAAAAATGGAAGAAATGGGTTTGCATATCCATATTTACGATTTGTGGGATTTTTACTCCAACATGGACGACGAAGCGTTGAAAATCTACGAAAACGCCGTTCGCGGAAAGGCGAAGCTCGTTTTGGATAAACCGCTTTCCAAGTTCGTGGAAGAGAGGAAGTTTGAAAGCTATAAAGTGCTTGCGATGGTACGCAAGGAAGACAACGCGCGGGTGCTTGCAGAGCTTGCCAAAGAGAATTTCGAGGGCTGCGAGCTTACGCGGAGTTCCAACCATTTGGTAGAGGTTGTCAACGCCAACTATTCAAAGGGTACGGCGGTGGAGTTTTTGGCGAACTATTACGGTATACCCTTGGAAAGGACGATAGCAATCGGCGACCAGCAAAACGATTTGCCTATGATAAAAAAGGCAGGGCTTGGCGTAGCCGTGCAAAACGCGGACGAGGGTTTGAAAGCTTCGGCTGACATCGTTTGCGAATATACAAACGAAGAAAGCGCAGTGGCAAAGACGATTAAAAGATACGCATACTAAGTTAACCTGACGAGAGTCGAACTCGAAAGGTTTTAACGGCAAAAAATGGCTGGATACTTCGTTGGGCTTCTTGACAATACTTGGGTATTGCCTGCAAAGCCCGTCTCGTTTACATCTCATTTTTTGCTCGTAAAAACTGCGCAGCACCTTAAAAGAAATATTTTTCAGCATATTTTGGCGAAGGCGGGCGCGGTTGTATAGAAATACTACAAGAACGCATTTGAAGGAAGATGCGAAAAATAAACTTTTAAGGCTTACGAGTTCGATTCTCGTCAGGTTAATTATGTTAGAGATTTTAGCGCCTGCGGGCAATTTAGAATGTGCGTTAGCAGCCGTGAACAACGGGGCAAACGCTATATATTTAGGGCTTAACGCCTTCTCCGCCCGTCAAGGCGCAGACAACTTTGACGAGGCGGGGCTTTTTGCCGTGCTGGAAAAGGCGCATTTTTGCGGAGCAAAGGTCTACCTTGCGATGAATACGCTCGTCAAGGACGAAGAACTGCCCGCCTTTTTCAAAGCGCTTGTCTTTGCTTGGAATATGGGCGCGGACGCGATTATTTTGCAAGACCCTTTCTTGGGCAAGCTTATCCACGAAAAATACCCCGAAATCGTACTCCATTTGAGTACGCAGGCGGGCGTTTGTAACGCGGACGGCGCGAATTTTGCAAAAGAGTGCGGTTTTTCCCGCGTCATTTTGGCAAGGGAAACTCCGTTTGCGGAAATACAGGAAATTACAAAGCTTATCGAAACGGAAGTATTCGTGCAAGGCGCGCTTTGCACTGCTTTTTCCGGGCAGTGTTATTTTTCCTCCTTTGCGGGCGGGAACAGCGGAAACAGAGGACGTTGTAAACAGCCCTGCCGTAAGCAGTACGCCTACGATAGAAACGGCAACACGGAAAAAAGCTACGCGCTTTCTTTGTCCGATTTGTGCGTAGGGGAAGATATTCAAAAGCTCGTATCCGCAGGGGTAACCTCTTTTAAAATCGAGGGCAGAATGCGCCGTGCGGAATACGTCGCCTCGGCGGTACGCTATTACCGTACCCTGTTAGACGGGACGGCGGGAAAGGAGAATGCTTTATCCGATTTGAAACGCACCTACAATCGCGGGAATTACACGAAAGGGCTTGCCTTTGGGCAGGACAAACGGCTGTTATCCACCGCCGTACAAGGGCATTTAGGCGAAAAGGTAGGGGTGGTCAAGGTCGTAAACGGGAAATTCTTTGTGGAAAGTAAATTCCGTCCCTGCCAAGGCGATGCGTTTAAGATTTTGCGCGAGGGCAAAGAGGTCGGCGGAGCAAGCTTTTCCAAAGCCGAAGGCAGAGGCTTTATTCTCTTTTCCAAATACCGTTTGAAAAACGGCGACGGCGTGTTCGTTACGAAGGATACCGAGGTCAATCAGCGGGTATTGCAAGGGGTAAGAAAGGGAAAAATCAGCCTTTCTTTAACCTTTAAGGAAGGGGAGCGCGCCCTTATCGCGGGCAACGGTATTTGCGTATCCTCTAACGAGCTTTTGCAATCGGCGCAAAGCTGTCCTTTGACGGAAGAGGAATTAAAAACTTGTTTTTTAAAGACGGACGGTTTACCCGCCGAGGTCGTCTTTGAAAAGGTGGATTTGCAGGGGAATATTTTTATTCCTAAATCCGAGCTGAACTCACTTAGAAGAAACTTCTTTACCGCTTTGCGGGAACGGGTAGTAACCCAAGGCAGGGAAAAGCTGAGCGAATGGTCGCCCGTATGCCCTGTATTTGCGGGTGCGAACAAAAAAACGGCTGTCATTGCAACCGATTTTACGGGTATCCGTGCGGATATTGCCGTTTATAAGCCCGACGATATGCGTTTGCCCTTACCCGAAAGCTTTGCGAAGGGAAATTTTGAAAAATATATCGCATATCCCGCTTTTTGCACGCACGCGGACAGCCGTAGCTTAGAAGGGCTGTTAAGACAAGCGGAGATAGAGGGGATATACGCGGAAAACTACGCTGGGATAGAATTCGCGCGTTCCCACGGCTTAAAAGTATTTGCGGGGACGGGGCTGAACTTGATGAATTCCCTTTCCGTAAACGGATTTTTAGCTCTTGAACACGCAAGCTATTACCTCATTTCCAAGGAATGCAACGAGAAAGAGGGCGCGGGGCTTATTAGCGATAAAGCGTTTGCGCTTGCGGTTGGGAATATCAAGCTTATGGAGCTTTGCTATTGTCCGTTCGGCAAAACCTGCTCGGTTTGCGATAAGAAAGAGGCTTATAAGCTCACGGACGAGAACGGACGGGTATTCCCCGTACGGCGGTATATATCGACGGACGGCGGGTGCAGGTTTGAGGTATACAACTGCGCCGATTTAATCGGGCAGGGGATACGGGGCGCGGGACGGCTTGCGGACTTGACCCTCGTGGAGAATAAAACGGCTTTGCTTGAGGCAAAGACGGAAGAAGAGCAAAAATGCGTGCTTAGGTCTTTCACTTCGGGGCATTTAAAGCGCGGGGTGCTTTGATAGGAAACAGTTATGAACGAAAGAGCAATCGAAAAAACTGAACTCAATAAAATTCTTGCGCTCGCCGCGGAGTTTGCTGTGTTAGAGGGCGGGAAAGAACGCTTAAAAAGCCTTTCTCCCGCGACCGAGCCAAAAGAGGCGAAACGCCGCCTAAACTGCACGGAAGAATGCGTGCGCCTACTGTTTATCAACGGGATTTCCAAGGTGGAATATTTCCCGCCCTTTGAGGACGAGCTGGGCAGGGCGCAAAAAGGCTCGGCGCTCACCTGCGGAGAGCTGTTAAAGGCGGAAAATCTATTGCGCTCCGCGCGGATAGCGCACACCTCGATATCTTCGTTTGCGGACGAAGAAATCGTGCAAATGCGCGAGCTTAGCGATAGAATTTATTTCGATACCGCCTTAGAGGAAGATATCCACACGAAAATTCTAAACGATACGGAAGTAAGCGATTACGCCAGCGATAAGCTGTACTCCCTGCGCAGGGAAATCCGTTTTTTGAACGAGCGTATCCGCGCCCGCCTTGCCGAATACTTGACGGGGAACGAGGGGAAGTATTTGCAAGACGGTATCATCACCATGCGCGACAACCGCTACGTGCTTCCCGTGCGCGCCGAGTATAAACGCAATATCAAAGGGTTTGTACACGACCGTTCTGCAAGCGGGGCGACCTTCTTTATCGAGCCCGAAGAAGTTTTGGAAATGAATAACGAGCTGCGCTCCCTGCAAATCGACGAAAAGGAAGAGGTGGCAAGGATTTTAAGCGAGCTTTCCCGCCGCGTCGGGTTTATGGCTGACGAGCTTACGGCGGATATTGAGCTGTTAGAGGAGATAGACAGCTACTATGCCCGCGCGGAGTTTGGATATAAGCTTTCCTCGGTAAAACCCGAAGTCAATGGCGAGGGAGTCATTGATATCGACAAGGGCAGACACCCGCTTATCGATAGAAAAAAGGTCGTACCCGTCAGTCTATCGATAGGGAAATCGTACAGATTTTTGCTCATTAGCGGGCCGAATACGGGCGGTAAAACGGTTACCTTGAAAATGGTAGGCTTGTTTTGTCTTATGGCAATGTGCGGGCTGTTTATCCCCGCAAAGCGCGCCGTCGTTTCCACCTTTGACGAAATCTACTGCGACGTGGGCGATTCGCAAAGCATCGAAGAGAGTTTATCCACATTTTCTTCCCATATCACGAATATTATCGACATCGTCAACCGCGCAGATAAAAACAGCCTCGTTTTAATCGACGAGCTTGGCGGGGGAACTGACCCCGACGAAGGGCAGGCCTTAGCAAAAGCCATCGTTTCCCACCTGCTTAAAAGCGGTTGTACGGGGGTAGTTACCACCCATTATACCTCGCTTAAAGAGTTTGCGTTCTCGGCAGAGGGAATAGAAAACGCTTGTATGGAGTTTGACACGAACACCC
>JAZKXK010000115.1:0-4955 GCA_045611525.1 Candidatus Scatosoma sp.
GCCTTTTGGTAAACCGCATCCTTTTCGTGGTTTGCATCCTCTGCAGCGTTACCCATAAACGCTCTGAGCAACGAGCCGATATCCATGTGCTGAGATTCAAGCGTAAGGGGATAGGACGATAAGGTATCCTCCTGAACGGTATTGATGTACGAGGTCATACCCTGCGATACCGCAAATATAAGCGCAATACCGATAATACCGATGCTTCCCGCAAAGCTCGTAAGCATCGTTCTGCCCTTTTTGGTGATAAGGTTTTTAAGCGAGAGTGCAAACGAGGTCATCAAGGACATCGAGGGCTTTTTAGCCTTCTTTTCCGCCTCTGTCTTGATCGCGTCGTTCACCTTTTCCTTTGCCGCATCCTCTTCGCTCAAGGGTGCGCTGTCGGAAAGGATCTCGCCGTCGAGCATCTTTATAACACGGGTTGCATAACGGTCTGCAAGATCGGGGTTATGGGTAACCATAATAACCAATCTGTTCTTTGCAACTTCTTTAAGGATATCCATAACCTGCAAGCTGGTTTCGGAGTCCAAAGCGCCCGTCGGTTCGTCTGCAAGAATAATTTCGGGGTCGTTAACAAGCGCTCTTGCAATAGCAACACGCTGCATCTGACCGCCCGACATTTCAGAGGGCTTTTTGTAAAGCTGATCGTGAAGTCCTACGTCCTCCAAAGCCTTTTTTGCGCGCCTTCTTCTTTCTGCCTTCGAAACGCCGCAAAGCGAAAGTGCCAATTCAACGTTCGAAAGCACCGTTTGGTGGGGAATAAGGTTATAGGACTGGAAGACGAACCCGATACGGTGGTTTCTGTAAATATCCCAGTCGCGGTCTTTGTAGTCCTTGGTGGATTTCCCGCAAATGATAAGGTCGCCAGAGGTGTACTGGTCTAAACCGCCGATGATATTAAGCAGGGTCGTTTTCCCGCACCCGGAAGGACCGAGAACGGACACGAACTCGTTCTTTCTAAAGCGCAAATCCACACCCTTCAACGCCTGCACGGTCATATTCGCCGTCTTATAATCTTTCTTAATGCCTTTTAACTGTAACATAGCTTTTTCTCCTAATACTTCCTCATTATACACGATTTTTTTTTATTTTGTCAATCATGCGCGGTTATAACTGCATGAAATATTGTGAAAAATAGGTAAAATTTCTTTTTTTGTGAAAAATTTATTGTAAAATCTTGTAAAAAGTGATACAATGTTATCTATGGAACAACTTATTCAGTTTTTAAATACTTCATATACTCCCTACCACGCTTGCGAAAACGCAGAAAGCCTGTTGCTCAAGCACGGTTTTACGCGCTTTTGCGAAACGGACGACTGGACGCTTTGCGAGGGCGGGAAATACTATGTTCTCCGCGGGGGCGCAATCATCGCGTTCACGGTTGGGGATTTGAGCGCGCTCTCCTATAAAATCGTAGCGTCGCATACCGATTCCCCTGCCCTTAAAATCAAGGAAAACCCCGTCATCAAGTCGGGGCTTTACGCAACCTTGAATACGGAAACCTACGGGGGCGGGATTTGGTATTCCTTCTTCGACAGACCCTTAAAGCTTGCGGGAAGAGTTATCAAAAAAGAAGGCAATACCCTCTCCTCCAAGACGGCGCTTTCTTCCTTTACCCTCACCATTCCGTCCGTTGCCATTCATCAAAACCGCACGGCGAACGAGGGCTTTTCCGTCAATCCGCAGGTGGATTTACTCCCTCTTCTTTCCCTCGCGCAAAACGCCGAGGGCGAAAAGGAGCTTATCGAACGCATTGCGGGGGAAGGCGTAGTATCCCACGAGTTATACCTCGTCAACGCGGATATGCCCTACCCTTTTGGTATGGAAAACGAATTTTTAGCCTCTCCCCGTATCGATAATTTGACGAGCGTATTCGCCTCGCTGCAAGCTTTGATTACGGAAAAAGAGCATAGCGGGATTTGCGTGGCGGCTTGTATGAACAACGAAGAAATCGGCAGCGCGACGCCCCAAGGCGCAGACGGCGATTTTCTCTCCACGGTGCTTAAACGCATTGCCTACGCTTTGCGTTTTGACGAGAACGAGTATTACAAATCGCTTGCAAGCTCTTTCCTGCTTTCCTGCGACAACGCGCACGCCGTACACCCCAACCACCCTGAAAAGAGCGACCCCACCAACAAGGTTGCGCTGGGCGGGGGCGTGGTGATAAAAAATCACGCGAACAAGGCGTATATTACGGACGCTATGTCCTCGGCTGTCGTAAAAACGGTGCTGGACAATGCCAAAATCCCCTACCAAGCCTTTTTCAACCGTTCGGACGTAAGAAGCGGAAGCACTTTAGGGACGGCGGCGCTCCGTTATGCGGGTATGCTGGGTGCGGATATCGGTATCCCCCAGCTTGCAATGCATTCCGCCTGCGAAAGCTTTGCCAAAGAGGACTATAAGGCAATGGAAAAAGCCTTGACCGCCTTTTATCGCACTACTCTTACCCCCACCGACGACGGCTTGACCGTAGAATAAATTGAAAAGTATAACCGCCTTGCGAATACGTCGCAAGGCGGTTTTTTATTATTCGTCAAGGCCTATAAGCTCTTCTATCGTTACACCGTAATATTTGGCAAGTTTAACGCAAAAATCAATATTCGGTAAAACCTCTCCTCTCTCCCAACGAGAAAGATTTTGGTTGGAAATTCCCGTTTCCTCTTCCACCTGCAATAATGTTTTTCCGCAAAGAAGCCTTTGCTGTCTTATCCCTTCGCCGTAAGTCATAATACTTTCCTCTTATACTATTTTTATCACAAATATGTGGAAAATACTTGACTTCCACATATTTGTGGATTATAATATTTGCAAGACGAGAAAGAGTTTAATTTATGCGAAGTATAATTGAGAAAATTTATAACCTTAGATGTGATGAAAGAAAAATTGATCTAGAAACAAGCGAAAACGAGAAAAGAGAATTTGAAGGATTTGAAGATTTAAGAAAAACACTTAGCGGTGATCATTTGACTAAATTCATCTCTTATACGGACATTTTAGATGAGCTTTATCGAAATGAAAACGAACAAGCTTTTCGTGATGGATTTATACTCGGTGCGTTGCTGATGACGGAAATTTTTAACAAAAAAAATTAAAATAAAGAAACCGTTGCAAGTGCAACGGTTTCTTTATCTACATAAATTTCTTATTTAATAAACGCTTTAAAAGCAAGGTACGTTTCGTACACGTCCGCCTTGGAAACAACTTCGTAAGGCGCGTGCATAGAAGCTACCGCGACCCCGATATCAATGGTGTCGATATTCATTTTTGCAATGTACTTCGCAACCGTACCGCCGCCGCCGATATCTACTCTGCCAAGCTCGCCCGTTTGCCAAATTACGCCGTTCTCGTCGAAAAGCTTACGAAGATAGCCGATATATTCCGCGTCCGCGTCCGAAGACCCGCTTTTACCGCGCGCGCCGGTGAACTTGGTAACGCCTGCGCCGTGAGAAAGGTAGGTAGAGTTCATTTTCTCCATAACCTCGGGATAGTTGGGGTCGTACGCCGCGTTTACGTCTGCAGACAGGCACTTGGAGTGTGCGCGGACAGCCGCCGAGGTAGTGTTTGCGGAAGCTGCAATCGCGTCTATCAAATCGGTAAAGACAGCGCACTGCATACCCGTCGTACCCTCGCTGCCGATTTCTTCCTTGTCAGCAAGCACGACCATAACCGTATTCTTCGTCGAAGCCTCGTCAAAGAGCGCGGTATAGGCGGGATAGGAGCAAACCCTGTCGTCATGCCCGTATGCGCCGATAAGCGCGCGGTCGAAGCCGATATCCTTTGCCTTGAAGGCGGGAACCAAGGAAAGCTCTGCGGAGAGGAAGTCCGCCTCGTCCATACCGTATTTTGCATTGAGAATTCTAAGTACGTTTTCCTTAACCGTCTTATCCTTGTCCTCTTTCGCTGCGGTATAAGGGATATTGCCCAGCCAAATATTCAAGCCCTCGCCCTCGATTGCCTCACCCAAGGGCTTCACGTTTTGCTTTGCCGCAAGGTGGGGAAGAAGGTCGCTGATATAGAACACGGGGTCGCTATCGTCCTCGCCGATTTTCACGTCAAACTTAGACCCGTTTTTCAGCGCAACGGTGCCGTGGAGCGCAAGAGGAATGGTCGCCCACTGATACTTACGGATACCGCCGTAGTAATGGGTCTTGCCAAGAGCAATCCCCTCCGCCTCGTACAGGGGAACCTGCTTCAAGTCGATTCTGGGACTGTCGATATGGGACGCGATAACGCGGATACCCTCTTTGGCAACGTCCGCGCTGCCCATACGGATTAAGTATATATTTTTACCGCGGTTGTTGTAATAAACCTTATCCCCTGCTTTCAGGTTCATGCCGAATGCAAAGGGCTTATAGCCGTTTTTCTTTGCAGCCTCTTCCACGTACGCGCAAACTTCGCGTTCCGTTTTCCCCTCGTCGAGGAAGGTCTTATATCCTTCCGCATAATCGAAAATCTCTTTCAAGAGCTTTTCGTCCGCTTTTTCGTATACGTTCGTTCTTTTGTAAGAAAGTTCACTCATATATATTTCTCCTTAATATTTTTCTTTATGGTGCGTTGCTTTGCAACGCCAAAACCGCAAAGCGGTTGTAACGCAAAACTGCGTTTTGCTTTTATGGGTCCGTTTTCGTGGAGCGCTGCTCCACACCACGGCAGGGCTGCTTGCCCTGCACCCAGCCGGAAACTGAGTTTCTGGACTTCCTGTCAGTGCAAGAAGCCTTTGATGATTTCTTCTTCCGCTTGCTTTTCGCTAAGACCTAAGGTCATCAGCTTGATAAGCTGTTCGCCTGCGATTTTGCCGATTGCCGCCTCGTGGACAAGCTCCGCGTCGATATCGTTCGCAGTCAAGCAGGGCGCCGCCGCCACCTTGGCGTTGTCCATAATAATCGCGTCGCACTCGGTATGGCCGTGGCAGGGCGCGTTGCCGTTCATCGTCGATACGAAACGCTGGATAGAGT
>JAZKXK010000116.1:0-2025 GCA_045611525.1 Candidatus Scatosoma sp.
AAAGCGACGAGGGGGGAATGGGGCGTTTTGCAAAGCGTTCGTTGGTTCTAACGAGGCTGTAAATAAGACCCAAGGGCAGAAAGATAAAATCGCGGTTTTTATAACTGAACGCGTACACGTACCCTACGTTTTCTCTAAAAACGAGGGCGTGCGGTTCGATTCTGTCGGTGATTTTTTCTTGGGTTTCCGTTAGGTATTCCGTTTTCGTTACCATTCTGTCGCGGATACATTCTTCGAACACGCGCGCCTTTTCTTTCATGCCCCGCGTCAGCTCGCTGAGGACGAAGACGTCCTGCGCCGAGCCTACGCACGCGGGCGTGCGCGTTTCCGTTTTCATTTGCGCGGAGATTTTGCGTTTTACGGCTAAGAATTCCTCGTCCAAGCTCTCGCCGTACGCAAGCGAGAGGGCGGTTATCACCCGTTCAAACTCGGTTTTGGTAAGAAATCCTGCGGGGAGCTTATACGTTTCCGAAAGGGACACTCCGCCCCCTCTGCCTCGTTTGACCTGCACGGGGAGCGAGGAAGAGAGAATGTCCACGTACCGATACACGGTGCGGGGGGAAATGTCGTATTTTTCCGCTAAGTAGCCTGCCGTGAGCGTTCTATGCTCTAACAGGTCGGCGAAAATGCAAAGTAGAATGGTATATTTCATAACTTTTTCAGTATAACACACCGACTTGGCGTTGTCAAGGAGAAATCCGTAAAACGCGGGGCAAAACGCTTGACTTTTCCTTTAAAAAGCGTTACATTATATAGGAAAATAACTTTCGTAACCTATTAGATTAAAGGAGTAACTTATGGCAGTTAACGTTATGGACACGCTTCGTGCGCGCGGTTTTGTAAAACAAACGGTGTTTGAGGACGAGCTTTATGAAAAGCTTGGCAAGGAGAGCGTACCTTTCTATATCGGGTTCGACCCCACGGCGGATTCCCTGCACGTAGGGCATTTTATGCAGCTTATCGCAATGCATCATATGCAAAAGGCGGGGCATAAGCCCATTATCCTTATCGGAGGCGGTACGGCGATGGTAGGCGACCCGTCCGGTAGAACGGATATGCGTTCTATGATGACCAAGGAAACCATTCGACATAACGTGGAATGCTTTAAAAAGCAAATGTCCAAATTCATCAGCTTCGAGGGCGAAAACGCCGCGGTTATCGTGGACAACGGGGACTGGCTTTTGAATTTGAATTATATCGATTTCCTGCGCGAAATCGGCGCGCATTTCTCCGTAAACCGTATGCTGTCTGCGGAATGCTTTAAACAGCGCTTGGAAAGAGGGCTTTCCTTCCTTGAATTCAACTATATGCTTATGCAGGCGTACGACTTCCTCGTATTGCATAGACAGTACGGCTGTTCGTTGGAGCTTGGCGGGGACGACCAGTGGAGTAACATTTTGGCGGGCGCGAACCTTATCCGCGTGAAAGAGCAAAAGCCTGCTTTTGCGATGACCTTTACCCTTTTGACGACCTCGGACGGTAAGAAAATGGGGAAAACGGCAAAGGGCGCGGTTTGGCTGGACGAGAACAAGACCACCCCGTACGAGTTCTATCAATACTGGCGCAACGTCAACGACGAGGACGTGGAGAAGTGTATGAAGCTGCTCACTTTCCTGCCCTTGGAAGAAATCGAAACGCTTTGCGCGCATAAGGACGAGCGTATCAACCGCGCAAAGGAAGTGCTTGCGTACGAGCTTACCCGCGAGGTACACGGCGAGGAGAAGGCAAAGCTTGCAGAAAGCCAGGCTAAGGCGGCGTTCGGCGGCGCGGACGCGGAGCTTTTGACGAAAGAGGTATCGGGCGTTGCTACCGTCGTGGACGTAATGGTGGCGGCGGGCGTTGCCAAGTCCAAGGGCGAGGCGAGAAGACTTATCGAGCAGGGCGGCGTTTCCGTGGACGAAAGCAAGGTTACGGACGCGAATATGCCCGTGCCTAGCGAGGAATTTATTTTGCATAAAGGCAAAAAAGTGCATTTAAAAATTATCGTAAAATAATCAAACGGGCGCATCGCGCCCGTTTTTGTAA
>JAZKXK010000117.1:0-8471 GCA_045611525.1 Candidatus Scatosoma sp.
TGCTTTTCTTCAATACGCCCGTGCGCTTGAAGTTCTTAAAAGCGGATAAAGCTGAGGAAACGGAGATAACGAATTTTGTGTCCCGTTTTATTCTCAATCGCCCGAATATTTCCTTTACTTACTATGCGGACGGTAAAAAGGTATTGCAATCCTTTGGCGGCGGCGTAGAAGAGGCGATTGTGGGTGTATACGGAGCGTCGACGCTTGCCCGTTGCTATGAAATCAACGCGGAAAAGCACGGTATCCGTATTCGCGGGTATATCGGCGACCAAAATTACTACAAAGCAAACAAAGGCTACCAAAGCGTATTTTTAAACGGCAGATTTATTCAAAACGGCACGATTTCCTCGGCTATGTCGAATGCATATTCGGGGTATTTGATGAAACGGCAATATCCCTTCTACGTATTGTATATCGATATGCCCGCCGAGGTTGTAGACGTCAACGTCCACCCTAATAAATCGGACGTGCGCTTTGCCGATAACGGTATCATTTACGGGTGTATCTATTCGGTGGTGTCCGCCGTTTTGGACGGACAGAAAAAGGCGCTGGACTACGTAGTGCGCCAGCCCTCCTCCACCGTATATGCGGGCGATGAGGTAAAAGAGGAAAAGCCTGTTGAAAAGCCCGTCGAAACGCCCGCGCAAACGTCTAAGCTTTACGGCTTTACGATGCTTTCTTACGAGGAGGCGCAAAAGGAAATCGAGGCTTGCGCGCCCGCGTTCACGGCGAAAAAGCAGGGCTTGGAATTGCCTTTTGAAAATCCTAAACCCAAGGCGCACCCCAAAGGCTTTATTCCTATGGACGAAATCGGGGAATATATTCCCCCTGAAAATGCAAAACCGCCGAGAAAGACGAAAAAAACGGCGGAAGATTTGCAAAAAATGTTTCCCGATTTGTATTTTAAACGCAATATTTTCGAGTTTCACGACCCCGCCTTTGAACAGGCGCAGGCTCAAGGAGAGAGCTTGGATTCGTTTGCGGAAAACAAGCGTTATTTGGAAGAACTCGACAAGAAAAACAAACAAAACAAAATCGACGTTTCGTCTTGCGTGTACGCAGGCAAGCTGTTTAATACCTATCTTATGTACGAGCGCGGGGACGAGGTATACATTATCGACCAACACGCCGCGCACGAGCGTGTGATTTTTAATCGTTTGAAAGAAGGTATGCAAAATCGCAGCGTACTGCAGCAGCCTATGCTCGTGCCTTACGAACTTTCCTTAAACGTCTTTGAAAAGCAATTTATCAAAGAGCGCTTAACGGATATTCGGCAAATGGGCTTTGAGCTTATTGAAAGCGGAGAAAACGGGTACGCCGTAAGCGCAATCCCGTTGGATTTGCAAAACATTAATTTAGAGGCGTTTTTTGCGGATATTTTAAGCGATATCAGCGGTTACCGCGCCATTCGTTTGGAAGATATTCTAAAGGACAAGCTCGCGTCCGCCGCGTGTAAGGCGGCGGTAAAAGGCGGTATGGATTTAACGCGGGAAGAAATTGACGCGCTGTTTGCGCTTATGGACGGGGATATGGGCTTAAAATGCCCGCACGGCAGACCCGTGGTCGTAAAATTGACCAAAACCGAGCTTGAAAAAATGTTTAAGAGGATTGTATGAAACCGAAGGTGCTTGTCATTTGCGGGGCGACCGCATCGGGGAAAACTGCGCTTTCGATTGCCTGCGCAAAAGCTTTTAACGGTGAAATCATATCCGCCGATTCCCTGCTCGTGTATAAGGGCTTGGATATCGGTACGGCGAAGCCGAGCATGGAAGAGCGCGAAGGGATACCCCATCATTTAATCGACGTCGTAGAGCCGATAGAAAGCTTTTCCGTAAGCGATTACGAAAGGGCGGCGTTGCCTATCGTGGAAAGCTTGCTTGCGCAAGGCAAAACGCCTATCATTTGCGGCGGTACGGGGTTTTATATCAATGCTTTGCTGTATAAAAGCCAGTTTGGCAATATCGGCGCAAACGTCGAAATCCGCGAAAAATACGAAAAACTGGCAAGGGAAGAGGGCAAGGAATTTGTACATTCTATTTTGCGGGAAAAAGACCCCGAAAGCGCGGAAAAACTGCATTATAACGACGTAAAAAGGGTAATTCGCGCTTTGGAAATTTACGAAACCACGGGAAAGGCAAAGTCCTTGCAGCAGGACGCGCCCTTGCCCCGTTTTGAGTACCAAGCCTTTTCTATCGATTATCCCAGAGAAACGCTTTATAACCGTATCAATTTACGGGTGGACGAGATGTTTGCTCGCGGGCTTGTGGACGAGGTTAAGGGCTTGCTGGAAGGGGGCGTAACCGAAGATATGCAATGTATGCAGGGCATCGGGTATAAGGAGATTGCGGAAGGCTTGCGTTTCGGCTATACCGTAGACGAAATGAAAGAGATGGTAAAAAAGAACACGCGCAACTATGCAAAGCGACAGCAAACCTTCTTTAAACGAATGCAAAATCACACCTATCTTTCGCCTGAAAACGCAAGCGTGGAAAGTATTATAAATGATTACGGAGAGAGTAATGACGGCAGAACAGCTCATTAAAAAAAGTGAAGAAAGTTTGGTAAAGGAATTTGCCTTGGCGGATGAAATCAGTCAATTCAACCAAGAAAAAGTCCTTAAAGCGTTTAACAACCGTTCGATTGCCCTGCGCCATTTCAACCCCACGACGGGGTACGGCTACGGCGACGAGGGCAGGTTTGTTTTGGGCGAAGTATTCGCCGAGGCGTTCGGCGGGGAGGCAGGTATCGTTTCTCCCGCAATCCTTAGCGGCACGCATGCGTTGGCGGTTGCGCTGTTTGGGGTATTGAGAACGGGGGACAAGGTGCTGTCCGTATCGGGTATGCCCTACGACACTATACGCGGGGTTATTTTTGGCGAAGGGAACGGCTCGCTTAAAGACTTCGGGATTTCCTTCGACTGTACGCCCTTGACGGAGCAAGGGAAATTCGACTTCGAGGCAATCCAACAGGATATGCAACGTCTTGGGGATAACTTAAAAATGATTTATATCCAGCGTTCGAGGGGGTACGAGCTTCGCGACGCACTTTCCGTGGCGGAAATCGGCGAACTTTGTGCTTTCGTGCGAAATCAAGGCTTTACGGGCTGGATTTTTGTGGATAACTGCTACGGCGAGTTTGTGGAAAAGCAAGAACCCTGCGAGGTTGGTGCGGATATTATCGTAGGCTCGCTTATTAAAAATCCCGGGGGCGGGCTTGCGCCTACGGGCGGGTATATCGTGGGGAAAGAAACCTATATTGATTTGATAGGCAGACGGCTTACCGCGCCGTCCATAGGCAACGAGGTCGGCTCTTACGCGTACGGCTATCGGCTTTTCTATCAGGGGCTTTTCCTCGCGCCCCATACCGTCAATCAGGCGATAAAGGGAAGTCTTGTCATCGGCAAATGTATGGAATTTTTGGGGTATGAAAACTTCCCGAAATTAGATAAAACGCCTGCGGATATTACTCGCGCCATTCGTTTTGATACCGCAAAACAGCTTTGCGATTTCATTCAATCGGTGCAAGAGGCGTCGCCCGTCGATAGCTTCGTTACTTTAGAGCCTTGGGATATGCCCGGGTACGATAGCAAGGTCATCATGGCGGCAGGCTGTTTTGTCGAAGGGGCGAGCGTGGAGCTTTCCGCAGACGCGCCCGTAAAAGAGCCATATACCGCTTATTTTCAAGGCGGGCTTACCTACGAGCATTGCAAATATGCATTGAAGAAGATTTTATCAAAACTTATGTAATATAAGTTAAACTTATACAATAGACGAGCTTGGTTTTTACCGAGCTCTTTTTTTTGCTCAAAATTCCGTATACCTGCGACTAGCTTTGAATAGATATAGAATACAGTTTGTAAAAAGGAGAAAAAAATGCGTTTATCAAAGCTTGCAAAATCGGTTGAGGGGGGATGCGTCGTATTCGAGGGGGAATGGGACAGGGAGATTTCCGCTTTGTCGGCGGATAGTAGAAAAAGCGGTAAAAACAGCTTATTTTTTTGTATAAAAGGGGAAAATACCGATTCCCATTTGCTAGCAAAAGAAGCCGTTCAAAACGGCGCGGTGGCTGTCGTAACCGAACGGGAGCTTTTGATAGACGTGCCTCAACTACTCGTGAATGATACAAGGAAAGCGCTTGGGCTTTTAGCCTCGGTGTTCTACGGCGAGCCGTCAAAACATTTAAAAGTGATAGGGATTACGGGTACGAACGGTAAAACGACGACCTCGTATATGCTTGCTTCCATATTAAAATCGGCAGGGAAAGCGGTAGGGGTAATCGGTACGCTGGGGGTTGTTTACGGGCGCAAAAAATTTCCTGCGGAGTTAACTACGCCCGACCCTATCGAGTTAAACAGAATTTTTGCGGATATGCTCGTATGCGGTATGGAGTATGCCGTTATGGAAGTTTCCGCGCACGCCTTACATTATAACAAAACGGCGGGCGTGGAGTTTTGCGCGGGAATATTCACGAACTTAACCCAAGACCACTTGGATTTTTTTGAGGATATGTCCGCATATAAAGCGGCAAAACGCAAATTGTTTTCTCCTGCCGTCTGCCCGATTGCCGTTTTGAACGGCGACGACGAAGCGGGACGGGAGTTTGGAGATATGCGCGCCGAGCGAGGCAAAACGCTGTACTACGGTTTACAAACGCCCTGCGACGCGTTTGCTATCGTTACGAACGAGAGCTTGCAGGGGACGGAGTGTCTTTTGAATATTGACGACAAGCTTTCCCGTATCACTCTGTCTATGGTTGGAAAACATAATATATACAACGCCCTGTCGGCGGCGGCTTGCGCTTCGGCGCTTGGGATTTCCGTACACGCTATTTCGCAGGGGCTTACGCAAATGCAGGGCGTCGACGGGAGATTGCAAAGAGTGGGGGCGTATAACGGCGGGGAGATTTTCGTGGATTTTGCGCATACGCCCGACGGGCTTTCCAAATGCTTGGACGCGTTGCGCCCGTACTGTAAGGGTAGGCTGACGGCGCTTTTTGGGTGCGGAGGCAACCGTGATAAGTCAAAACGCGCGCCGATGGGGGAAACGGTGGCAAAAAAGGCGGATTTTGCCGTCCTGACTTCGGATAATCCACGCTACGAAGACCCGCTTGATATCATTTGCGAGATAGAAAAGGGCTATCGTCGGTATTCGGTGCGTTACGTGGTCGTACCCGATAGAAAAAGGGCGATAGAGTACGCTTTAGAGTTTATGAAAAGGGGAGACATTCTGCTCGTGGCGGGCAAGGGGAGCGAGGAATATCAAGAAATTATGGGTATAAAATACCCCTTTAACGACCAAGATACTATTGAAAATTTGCTGAAAAAGAAAGGGGAATGATGAAAGTTTATATAAGCTCCGCACTCGTAGCTTTTACGCTGTCTTTACTATTTTGTTTGGTACTTATCCCTATTTTACGAAAAATGAAAGCGGGGCAAAACATTCTTTCCTACGTGAAAGAGCATAAGAAAAAAAACGGTACGCCTACTATGGGCGGTATCGCTTTTATTGCCGCCGCGGTATTTTCGGCGGCAATATTTGCAGGTAAGCTTTCGCAGACCGAAGATAAAAGAATATTGATTTGCTTTGCCGTCGGTTTGTCGTATATGGCGGTGGGACTTTTGGACGATTACCTTAAAATGCGTAAAAAAGAGAATTTAGGCTTGCGCGCTCCACAAAAATTTGCTTTTCAAAGCGTCGTAGCCATTTTTTGCGGGATATATTGCTACCGCGCAAGGCTTAGCTATCTCCACATTCCTTTTCTTTCCCGTCAAGTGGAAATCGGCTGGTGGATGATTCCGTTTAGCGTGTTTTTATTTTTAGCGACGGTCAACGCCGTCAATCTAACGGACGGGTTAGACGGGCTTGCCGCGGGTACGGCTATACCCTTCTTCGCTTGTCTTGGGATTTTAATTCATCTACAAGGCGAACAGGCAAGTATGGCGCTATTGTCCTTTTGCCTGATGGGCGCGCTCGTAGCTTATATGCTGTTTAACGCTTCGCCTGCGTCCGTATTCATGGGGGATACGGGTTCGCTCGCGCTCGGCGGATTTGCCGCCTCGCTTGCCGTTTTCACGGGGAACGGCTTGTATTTGGCGCTGCTTGGCGTGTGTTTCGTCTTTTCCGTCATATCCGTTCTTATTCAAGTAATATATTATAAGGTAACGCATGGAAAAAGAGTTTTTCTTATGGCGCCCATTCATCACCATTTTCAGCAAAAGGGGTATGCGGAGAATAAAATTTCCTATGCGTATTTCACGATAACCTTAGTGATAGGCGTCGTTTGTATTTTGGCGGCGTTATAAAGGAGAAACTATGTATTTTCAGAGACAAGCGTTTTTTGTATTAGGTTTATCTAAGTCCGGGCGCGCGGCTGCGGAGTATTTGCTTGAAAACGGAGCAATCGTACATATTTACGACGATTTGCAAACCGAACGGGTAGAGCAAACGGCGGTCGCGTTAGAAAACAAGGGCGCGCGCAGAGTTAAAAAGGAAGATTTATCCCGTATGCCGGACGTCTGCGATATTCTCGTGCTCAGTCCTGGTATTCCCATAGACCATCCCTTGGCGGTGGCGTTTAAGCGTAGAGGCAGGGCGGTTGTCGGGGAAACGGAGCTTGCGGCAAGGCATATGCGCTGCCCGATAGTGGCGATTACGGGAACGAACGGAAAAACGACTACCGTGTCTATGCTTACCGAGGTCTTGAATAAGGGCGGGGTGCAAGCAAGGGCGTGCGGGAATATCGGCGCGCCTATGATAGAGTTTTGCGATTTGGATAAGAATGCGGTTGCCGTGGCGGAAATATCCAGTTTTCAAATGGAAACCCTGCAATCCTTACGTCCGCATATCGGGATTGTCCTCAACGTAACGGAAGACCACCTCAATCGCCATTACAATATGGAAAATTACGTTTTCTTAAAGGCAAAGCTTTTAAAAAACTGTACGGAGTCGGAGTACGCCATATTAAATTACGACGACCCCATCGTGCGCGGTTTTGCGGAAAAGACCAAGGCGCAAACAGCGTACTTCTCCGTCAAGGAAAGGGTAGCGGGGGCATATTATGAAAACGGGGACTTGTATTTCGGCAAAGAAAAAATCCTTTCCGCTGCCGATTTGGCTTTAGGTGGAGTACATAATATTCAAAACGCGCTTGCCGTAATCGCCGCGGCGAAAATTATGGGGATTAAAACTGCGGATATTGCCTCTACGCTCACCGACTTTAAGGGGATAAAGCACCGCATAGAAGAGGTGCAAAGCATTGACGGGGTAAGATTTATCGACGATTCCAAGGGTACGAACGTAGACGCTACCTTAAAAGCCGTTGAGGCAATGAAGGAAGAAACCGTTCTGCTGCTCGGCGGGAAACATAAGGGCTACGATTACGGGAAATTATTCTCCGCGCTTGGAAAAAGTAAGGTCGTGCATACCGTTTTATACGGCGAAAACCGTTTTGCTTTGCTCAAAAGCGCACGCGAGCATACGTTTGACAAAGTTAC
This sequence comes from Candidatus Scatosoma sp., assembly GCA_045611525.1. GTDB lineage: Bacteria > Bacillota > Clostridia > Christensenellales > Borkfalkiaceae > Scatosoma. The sequence goes on from JAZKXK010000117.1 coordinate 7,493, forward strand.
CCTGTGCGAGGGGTTCGAGTTTGCCGTTCGCGTTGCGGCTTTGAAAGCTACGGCTGGGCAAACGGTACTGTTAAGCCCCGCAAGCGCAAGCTTTGACGAGTTTGCAAGCTATGAAGAAAGAGGTGATAAATTTGTCGAAATCGTTCGCTCGCTTTCCGCCAAAGAAGAAAATATTGCCGAAATCGAGCCTACGCCTCCAACCCCAGAAGACGAGGAAACGGAGTAAAGTCAAAGGGGATATCTCCATACTCGTGCTAACCCTTGTTTTGGCGGCGTTTGGGGTCGTTGCGATATATTCCGCAAGCCGTTACGTCGCTAAAACGCAATACGGGGACGAGTGGTATTTCGTTAAAAAACAGGTGCTGGGGCTGTTGCTCGGTACGGCGGGTATGCTGCTTTGCGCAAGGCTGGATTACAGCAAGCTAAGGGGTAAAAAAGCAAGGTGGATTTGTCTAATCTTCCCCATTGTGCTGCTCGCGCTGGTGTTCGTGCCGGGGCTTGGGAAAACCAACTACGGCGCAACGCGGTGGATAGGGATAGGCGGTTTCACCTTACAGCCGTCCGAGCTTGCCAAATACGGTTTTGTCGTATTTGCGGCGGCGTACATGGCGGACGATATGGGGAAAATCCGTACCTTTAAAGGAGTACTCCCCGTATTATGCGCAGGCGGGGCGATATGCGTGCTGATTATGTTAGAGCCGAATATGTCCGTTACTATGTGCGTAGGCTTGCTTATGCTTGCTATGCTCTTTTTGGGCGGTATGCAGATAAAGCATTTTTTGATTATCTTTATTCCCGCTATGCTTGCCGTACCCGTTATGATTTTGGCTGAGCCGTACCGCTTGTCGCGGCTGAGCGCCTTTCTCGATCCGTGGGAAAATCCCAAAGGAGAAGGATATCAGCTCATTCAATCTCTTTATGCGCTGGGGAACGGCGGTTTGTTTGGTACGGGATTGTTCAATTCTCGGCAAAAATACCG
>JAZKXK010000118.1:0-4784 GCA_045611525.1 Candidatus Scatosoma sp.
GCTAAGGAGTACGCCGTCTACGGGGATTTTCTCCCCCGCCTTGACAAGCAGAATATCCCCGATTTTAAGTTCCTCCGGCGAAACGGTTTTTTGCTGCCCGTCTACGAGCAAGGTGGCGCTTTCGCTCTTTAAATCCATAAGCTTTGCCACCGATTGACGGGACGAGCCTACGGCAATCGACTGCAACAGCTCCCCAAGCTGGTATAAAAGCATAACGAGTACGCCCTCGCTCGTTTCCCCGATGACGATTGCGCCGATAGACGCCACCGTCATAAGAAAATTCTCGTCAAACACCCTGCCTTTCGCAAGATTTTTCACGGTGGAAAGGAGTACGGGATAGCCCACGGCAAGATACGCCAAAGCGTATAGCGTATAGCGGAACGCAAGCGCAAGCATACCCCCCGCTAAATGCTCCAGCAGTAAACCGCCCGTCAAAAAGAGGGCGGACAGCGCAATTAATAACCATTCTTTACGCTTGGTTTGCTCTTTCGGCTCGTACCTGTCCCCGTCCAACACGCGCACTTGTTCGAACTTCTCGGTTTTTTTGATAACGCGCGTTATTGTTTCCTCACCGTCCGCCTCTAAGGTTATCGTTTGCGTGATATAGTCCACGGAAACGAACGAAACGCCCTTGATTTTTTGCAAATCGCTTTGCAACGCCTCGGCGCAAACGGGACAGTCGAGGTTTTGTATATGTAAAACGGTCTTATTTGCCACAATTTACCTCTTTTAGCGAGCGCACGCGAGGTGCGCCACGCCCATCTCTACGATTTCACGAATATGCCCGTCGGCGATGGAATATTCCATAAATTTCCCAAAACGCTTGGCTTTTACGATACCGTTTTCACGAAGAATACGGAGCTGGTGGCTAACCCCGCTTGCCGTACACCCGCAAACTTTCGTCAAATGATACACGCACATAGAGCCTTTTAAAAGCGCCAAAACAAGACTTAAACGGTTAGGCTCTGCTAAAATTTGAAACACCTTAGCTACTTTTTCGACGTCCGCCGTTGCAAGCACTCCTTCTTTCGCGCGCTTAGCCGCCGCGTCGTGCTCCTTTTCCTTATCTAAATACATACTCTCCATCTTTGGCATAATCCACCTCTTTCTCTTATCTTAACATATGAACACTTGAACAATTGTTCATATGTTCATATGTAGTATAACATGAAAATAGAAGAATGTCAAGAGATTGAAGGAAAAAGTTGATGACAAGTTTTGATTTATGCTTCAATAATAAAAGGTCGCTGATTTACTCTTTACGACCTTTTAAAATCCCTTATTTTAAATAATACTTATAATCCTTATTCACCAAAATATAGTCACTGATACCCATTGTAGATACGTTACCGTTATTTTTGAAAAATTTCGCAAAATTCATAATCGAATGATATTCAATTTCCCGTAAATCATTATGATAATTAGGATGAATAATTTCATATCTAAATTTATTCCACCCAGGAATTTCGGGGCGATTTGGCTTAACTCTATCCCCCAACCTCGTAGCACTCCCTATGTAAATTTGTTTGTTTACTTCATCCACCAAGTAATAAACAACATAATTAATATCCTCGTGCTTATACAACTCATCGATGTTCATCCATTTCGTTGATTTCGTTATGAAACGACTATTAAAGTTTGCATTACTTAACCACCCAAAAACGTTCTCTTCAACAAAACGCTTAAAGATGTTATCATACGGCGTTTGAATTTTGATAAACGTTTCTAAAAGTATATGATTTTTATCTTGCAGTTTGAAAATAACGACTTCTTGTGATCCCCCTAATAAATGAGTAACGTGATATTGTTGTTTTGCTTTCGCTTCAAACTTTTGACTTTCTATCGCAAAATATGTCTGTATAAATTCTTGTTTTAGAGAAGAAAGCAATTCCTTGTTTGAATCCCAACGTAACTGATAAACGGGGCTTGCACCTCTCCTGTTTACGTGCGATAATTTAGCGATATATTCTTTTTTCTTGAAAATAACTTTAACTTCTCTGCTTGTACCTAATAAAATAGGCTCATCAAAAAGAAAGTCTTCAACATACGCATTTGGAATCGTTATACCATATAAAAAAAAGGATTTATCGATTTTTTTATAATATTCCCTCATAGCGTCTTCTCCTTTTACTATTCTTTGTTCAATTCCGCTTCAAAACGGGAAACGAACTCTTTGCCGGCAAGATATTCGTACCCGCCACCTAAGCAAAAGCGCAAGCTGTTTGCAACCAAGCATTGTCTTGCTGCGTTTTTCGCCTTGTTTTTCGCCGTATTTCCGTACTTCATATCCCCCGCGATGGGACAGCCGATATGCGCCAAATGCGCGCGGATTTGGTGCGTTTTGCCCGTATGCAGGACAATCTCCGCCTTCGTGAGTTCCCCGTCCGTTTCCAGCACCTTATACTCGGTGATAATCTTCTCTGCATTTCCTTGCGGCGTATCGAAAACCCGCACGAGCGCGTTTTTTGCGTCCTTTTGCAAATATGCCGTTAAGGTATCTTTTTCCTTGGGGAAAGCGCCGAAACACAAGGCGTGGTAGCGTTTTTCCACCTTTCTTTCCTTGAACGCTTGCAATAACACGCTCTCCGTTTCCCGATTAAGCGCAAAGGCAAGCAAGCCTTTCGTATTCCTATCTAATCGATGGATAAAATAGCACTCGCGCTCTCTTAAAAGGGCGGCAAACACCGCCTCGGCGTTGACCCCGCTTTCCTTGTCGGCAATAAGCAAGTTTTCGTCCTCATACGCAATATAAAAGGCGGGCTTTTCTTCTTGTTTTTTCGCAAGGAAATAACACACCTCATCGCCTACGCGAAGCGGTATATCTTTCCCTACCCGCTGACCGTTGACGCGGATTTCCTTATTCTTTAAAAGATAATTCCAAAAAAAACTACCCTGCGCGTAATTGTTTTCGGTAAACTCTTTTAAGGTTTGCGCTTTATCTGCAAATAACCGTAACATATCTTCCTTTATATGAAGAAAGGCGACAAATTGTCGCCTTTACTTGATTAGTCTTTCTTATTCGCTTTCTTATCCACGTCTTCCAAGGTTTCGTCGGAAGGCTTAATCAAAAGCAGGATAATGATAAGGATAAGCATAACGCCAGCAACCGAGAACAGGATAATGGAAACCAAATTGTTTCTCACCCAGGTGTTTTCGCCGGAGATTTCGTCTCCCTCGGCGTCTACCTCTACGACCATATATACCGCAGCTCTGTCCGCGCCGTTTACCTCTTCATCCCAGTAGTCCGCAAGGATTAAGTAAACGCCTTCGTGCGCCGCCGTAAAGCTCTTGCTTTCGGGATCCCATTTATACTCGTTATCGCTTGCCTCCCAAGCTTCTTCGTTCTCTTCCGTGATACGGTCGTCCATAGGGTCGATTGCGATAAAGCAAGACTTAATCAACGCTACCGCATTCGTATCGTCGCCCACGCCAAGCGCCGCCGCGACCAAGCTTGCGTACTTATCTAAATACGCTCCAAGATAGTCGTTGTTTGCCACGGTAACGGTATTAATTCTCAAATCTGCGTATTTGACGCCCGCAAGCACTTCCGTCGTCAATCTTGCCGCATTGCCGCTAAGCGTATTATTATACTTATCAATATCTACGCTGTAAAGCACCGCGTCCGATTTTTCATCGCTTGCCCCGATGATTTTCACACCGCTGAGCTTATAATCACTGCCCAAAATTTTGTTTTCAAGCTTATCCGATTTTTCTTCTGCCTTCATACCGCGATTGACAATCGTGAAGGTGAAGGAAGGAATGTCGTCGATATCCCAAACGTTGTTCTTTGTTACTTCGACCTCTTCTTCATCGGGCGTACCCTTATGGGCAAGCTCTTTCATCGTGTTGCCTGCTTTATCGGTTACGAAGATTTTAAACTCGTACATACCCTCTTCGGTTGCGGAAATTTTCAATTCGTCGAAGTCTTTGGTGCTTGACCAACTTTGCGCCGTGGAAGAACCGGGCGTTTTATAGCTTGCCATAAACTCCAAGCTTTCGTAGCCGTTGTTATCCGCAAACAGCCAGAACAGGGAAGGCAATTCCACATCTTCGCCGACGTACTTAGTCTCCGCGATTTTATCAAGCTTTTCTTGATAATTTGCAACCGCTGCCTCGCCTTCCGTCGTAGCGATATCTACTTTAAGCTCGGGACCGTCTTCATTGCGGTCAAGGATAAGGAATTTGGTTTCGCCTACGAGACCGCTTACCACGTTGGCTGCGTCCGCATACCAAGCCAAATCCACCATAGCTTTCGTATCGCTGGTATTATAGGTATCGTCGCCCAAGAGGAAACGGATTGCAACGTATTCACAGCCTTTCTCCTCGTAAACGGTAGTAACCGTGCGCCCGTCTGCGCTTGCTTTATACAAGCTCGTGCCGTCCGTATAGCAGGTCGTTTCCATAAAATAGGTGGAATCGGTAAGCGTATTATCATATTTAGCCTCAGTGTCTTCGGGCAGGAACTGATAGTACTCTTTTACGCAAGAAGGGTCATCGTCTAAAACGTCTACGACTTCGTAGGAAAGACTAAACTGCGTACCAAGCATAAAGCTGCTGACGGTATCGTTTACGACTAGCACGGGTTTTGCGGTGTCGGTAACAGCCATTTGAGTCTCCCCACCGTCTCCCACATTTTTAAGATTATCAAACGCCTGTCCGTTTAAACTATGCAAGCGGACAACCGAAGAAACGCCCTCGCCCGCTTCCGCTTTGATAACGAGCGTATCCATTACGCTCGCGTCTGCGTACTTTGCGCCGATATTCGTCATTTTGCCAACAGGCGT
>JAZKXK010000119.1:0-1979 GCA_045611525.1 Candidatus Scatosoma sp.
GACTTTGCGGACGTAAAAACGACCTTAAAGGGTCGCGGACTTGCGCATATGGGTATCGGCGTTGCTAAGGGTGAAAAGCGCATTTACGACGCGGTTCGCTGTGCGGTATGCAGTCCTTTGCTCAATACTACGATTGAGGGCGCAAGCTCGGTTATTCTCAACGTTATCGGCGGTAAGAGCCTTTCGTTGGACGAGGTTACCACGGCGGCGAACCTTGTAAAAGACGTAATCGATTACTCGGCAAACGTCATTTTCGGGGCTTGTATCGACGAGAATATGTCGGACGAAGTAGAAGTCGTCATTATCGCAACGGGCTTTACGGGCGGGCAAAACGGCTTTGGTATGGAAATGCAAAACGCTGCGTTCCGTCAGGCGTCTATACTCTCGCAAAAGCTGGATAACTCCTATAATCATACGGAGCCTGTGGCTTATACAAACGAGAATGCGCCTGCCGAGTTCGAGCCGGACGACCCTATTCCCGATAACAATCAAGAGGAGCAGGTGGATAGAAAACATCGTCCCCGTTTCGTAGATTTCTTTATGCGGAAGAACAGCGAGGATAAATAATCCATTTTCGTTTATAAAACGGCGCATTCGTGCGCCGTTTTGTGTATAAGCGCTACTTATATATGTCATATTGTAAATTTGGCGAAAATATAAATAGTATATGCGTTTAAAAGGTTTACAAAAAGCGAAAAAGGTTTATTTTATCGGTATCGGCGGAATTAGTATGAGCGCGCTTGCAAAGTTTCTTTGCGTTTGCGGTTACGAGGTGTCGGGAAGCGACGCAATGCGAGGCGAGGAAACGGAAAACCTTGCCTTTTACGGGGTGAAGGTGTATATCGGCGAGGACGGGGAAAGGGCGGAGCTTAAAAGCGCCGACGTCATTGTGTATACGGACGCGATTCCCTATGAAAACAAAGAACTTTCTTATGCTCGCGAGCATGGAAAAAAGCTGTATTCCCGCGCCGAGCTTTTATCGATGGTATGCGCTGAATTTCCGCATGTGGTTTCCGTTGCGGGAAGTCATGGGAAAACGACCTGTACTTCTATGTGTGCGCATATATTGAAAAGCGCAAACGTGCCTTTCACCGCCCATATAGGCGGCGAAGACGGAACGTTTGGGAATTTTTATTCCTCAGGTATGGATTATTTCGTAACCGAGGCGTGCGAGTATAAGAAAAATTTATTAAAACTGCGCCCGAACAGTGCGGTTTTATTGAATATCGATAAAGACCATATGGAGTGCTATGAGGAAGAAAAGGAGCTTTTGACTTGCTTTAAGAGATACTGTCAAAAGGCGGACGCCGCTTTTGTTTGCGCGGACGACGAGAAATGTCTTACCCTTGGCGACTTTCCAAGCTTTGGTATCAAAAATCCGCTTGCCGATTACCGTGGGGTGGATTTGCGGGCGAACGGAGAGAAGTATTCGTTTACGGTTGAGGAGTACGGCAAAGCGCTTTGCAGAGTACGCTTAAAGGCTATCGGGCGGTGTAACGTATATAACGCCTTAGCGGCGTTTGCGGCGGCTCGTTCTTTCGGTTTTGATGAAAAGGAAATCGTTAGAGGATTAGAAACCTTTACGGCGGTCAAGCGCAGATTTGAAAGGGTAGGCGGTTACCGTGGCGCAAGCTTTATTTGCGATTACGCCCATCATCCCCGCGAAATTGCCTCTACGGTAGCAACGGCGGAAGGCGTATGCAGGGGACGGTTGTTCGTGGTATTCCAACCCCATACCTACTCGCGTACGAAACTGCTTATGCGGGAATTTGTCGAGGCGCTGCGCCCGATAAAAAACCTGATGATATACAAAACCTTTCCCGCGCGGGAGAAATATGACGGCGAGGGCAGCGCAGAGCGCCTAGCCGAGGAAATAGGCGGCTGCCTCTACGCGGAAAATACCTACGTTTTGAAAACTTGGCTGAAAAAGACGGTGCGGGAGGGGGATTGCGTTCTGTTTTTAAGTCGGAGGCCAAGCG
>JAZKXK010000120.1:0-25970 GCA_045611525.1 Candidatus Scatosoma sp.
GTTGAATGCAGGGGAAATGCAAGGGCAGTTTTCTGCAGGAGCGGTGAAACGGGAGTTGGGGTGAGCAGCGTTGCGGCCGCAATCAGGCGTCCAAGGCTTACCCGTCCAGTCGATAAGGTTAGCGGGAGCTTGCTTGGTCAATTTTTCCCACCAAACGGTGTTGTCAGCGGGGTTGAGCGCAACGTTCGTGAAAATCGTACCCTTTCTCGTGGACGCCAAAGCGTTGGGGTTGGATTTTTCGTTCGTGCCGGGTGCAACGCCGAAGAAACCGTTTTCGGGGTTACAAGCCCAAAGTCTGCCGTCTTCGCCTACGCGAATCCAAGCGATGTCGTCGCCTACGCATTGTACTTCGTAGCCAGCGTCAAGGTACTGCTTGGGAGGAATGAGCATTGCAAGGTTGGTCTTACCGCAAGCGGAAGGGAACGCAGCCGCAACGTATTTCATTTCCTTATCCTGAGGACGCTTTACGCCCAAAATGAGCATATGCTCTGCCATCCAGCCCTCTTTTCTGCCGAGGTTGGTAGCGATACGGAGCGCGAAGCACTTTTTACCCAAAAGAACGTTGCCGCCGTAAGCGGAGTTCACGGAAATAATCGTGTTGTCTTCGGGGAAGTGCATAATGTATCTCTTTTCAGGGTCTACGTTACACTTCGCGTGGAAGCCCTTAACGAAGTCGCCGTCTGCGCCGAGCGCGTCAAGACACATTTTGCCTACTCTCGTCATAATCATCATGTTGAGAACAACGTAGATAGAGTCGGTGATTTCAATACCGATTTTGGAGAAGGGAGAACCGACTACGCCCATAGAATAGGGAATAACGTACATCGTTCTGCCTTTATACGCGCCTTTCGCGATTTCGTTTACCATCGCGTAAGCGTCTTTGGGCGCTTTCCATTTTACGATGGAATGAGGAAGCGCGTCCTCTTCGTTTTCGCAGCAAATAAAGGTTCTGTCTTCTACGCGCGCAACGTCGTTTTCAGCCGTTCTGTGGTAGTAGCAGTCGGGAAGAAGTTCTTGGTTGAGCTTAATGATTTCGCCCGTAGCGCAAGCTTCCTCTCTCAAAGCGTCTCTCTGTGCGTCGCTGCCGTCAATCCAAACTACCTTGTCGGGCTGTGCAAACGCCTGACAATCCGCAACGAATTGGAGCACTTTCTTGTTGTTGGTCATAATGTCTATCTCCTTTATGAATGATAAATATTTTTTCTCTTTTTTAGGAAAAATCGCCTAGTACCCGATTTTTACCAAATATATTATATCATAAATAAACGCGCTTGTAAACTGTTTTAAGAAAAAATTTTCTCACAGTCTAAAATATTTTGTTTCCTTTTTCAAAATTCATACGGTTTTACGATTGACAAAATCTGTGCATAAGGGTATACTATATTTGAAAAACGATTTACACAAAGCGATAAAATCGAAAAAGGGAATGGATATGAAATTCGTTATCAAGGTAGGCACTTCCACCCTCGCGCACGCGACGGGAAAACTCAATATACGCCGCACGCAGGAGCTTTGCCGCGTTCTCAGCGATTTGAAGAACGCAGGACACGAGGTTATTTTGGTATCCTCGGGCGCAATAGGTATGGGGGTGGGCAAGCTCGCCCTGAAAGAAAAGCCTTCCGATATCCCGACCAAGCAAGCGGCGGCTGCAGTCGGTCAATGCGAGCTGATGTATACCTACGACAGGCTGTTTACCGAACAAGGGCATACGGTAGCGCAAATCCTGCTCACGGGCGCGGATTTTTTGGCGGAAGACAGGCACGAGAATTTCAACAATACCCTCTCCAAGCTTTTGGAGCTTGGGGCTTTGCCCGTCATCAACGAAAACGATACGATTGCCACCGAGGAAATCAAGGTCGGCGACAACGATACTTTGTCCGCTTTGGTTGCGGTCAGCGCCAAGGCAGACGCGCTGATTATCCTTTCGGACGTGGACGGGCTTTATGACAGCGACCCCCACAAAAACGCGGGCGCAAAGCTGATTGAACGCGTACACGGTATCCCCGAAGAGTTATTTTTGCTCGCGGGCGGGGAAGGCAGCTCGCTGGGTACGGGGGGTATGAAAACCAAGCTCAAAGCCGCAAAAATTTGCGTGGAAAAGGGCGTGGATATGGTGATTGCAAACGGCGAAAACCCGCAAATTTTGTACGATATCGTAGCGGAGAAGTTAGGCGGATACACAAGGTTTTTCGCAAAGGATTGACGATGAAAAGGACGCAGGAAATTTTACAAAACGCAAAAGCGGCGGCAAGCGAGCTTGCCCGCCTCTCCCCTGAGGTCAAAAACCAAGCGCTTTTCAAAATGGCAGACGCGCTCATCGCCCGCAAGGACGAGATTTTATCGGCAAACGCCGTGGACGTGGAAAATGCAAAATCCACCCTTGGAAGCGTGATGATAGACCGCCTTGCCTTGAACGAAAAGCGTATTTTGGGTATGGCGCAAGGCATAAGAGAGGTTGCGGCTCTCCCCGACCCTATCGGTAAGGTTTTGGAAGAAAATACTTTGCCCAACGGGCTGTTTGTGCAGAAAAAGCGCGTACCCTTGGGGGTAGTCGGCATCATCTACGAAAGCCGTCCAAACGTAACCTCAGACGCGGGCGCACTGTGCTTCAAAAGCGGCAACGTTTGCGTGTTGCGCGGGGGCAGGGACGCGTTCAACTCCTCTTTCGCCCTCGTACGGGTGCTTCGCGATACCCTTTCTTCTATGGGCTTGAACCCCGATTTCATCAACGTTTTAGAGGACACTTCCCGCCAAAGTGCGACCGAGCTGATGACGGCTGTCGGCTTTGTGGACGCGCTTATTCCAAGAGGGGGTGCGGGGCTTATCCGCGCTTGCGTGGAGAACGCCAAAGTCCCCTGCATCCAAACGGGTACGGGCATTTGCCATATTTACGTAGACGAATACGCGGATATCGATAAGGCGTTAAATATTTTAGACAACGCCAAAACTTCCCGCCCGTCCGTTTGCAACGCCGCCGAAGTTTGCCTCGTGCATAAAAATATCGCGGAAAAGTTCTTGCCCCTTATGCAGGAACGCTTAAAGGAACGGGTTGAACTGCGCTTAGACGAAAAGGCAGGCGCAATTATCCAAGGAAAACCCGCAGGCGAGCAGGATTTCGACACGGAATTTTTGGATTATATCCTCGCCGTTAAGGTGGTGGATGGCGTGGAAGAGGCGATTTCGCATATCGCAAAGCACTCCACGGGGCATAGCGACTGTATCGTGAGCGAAAATGAAAAGGCGCAGGCGCTTTTTACCCTTTGCGTAGACAGCGCGGCGGTGTACGTCAACGCCTCGACCCGTTTCACGGACGGGGGCGAATTTGGCAAGGGCTGTGAAATCGGCATTTCCACCCAAAAGCTGCACGCTCGCGGCCCTATGGGCTTGGAAGAGCTTTGTTCTTATAAATATATAGTCAAAGGAACGGGGCAGGTACGCGTTTAGTGAAGTTTTGCCCCCATCAAAAACGCAGAGATGCGAGCGAGTGTAAAGGCGCGGTGAGTACGTTGACGGGAGTGTACTAATGCGTACACGAGCAAAGCGCACGGAGCCGCTACGATGAAATGCGACGCATATATGCGTTTTATAAAGGAGAAAATTATGAAGTACGAATTCGGCTTTATCGGCTGCGGCAATATGGGCGGGGCGTTGGCTACCGCTTGTTTAAAGGCAGTCAAGCCTAAAAAAATCGCCGTATGCGATTACGACGAACAAAAGGTAAACTCGTTTAAGAAAAAAGGCGCAAGCTCGGCTACGGCTGAGGAGATTGCCCAAGAGGCTCGTTTTATCGTGCTTGGCGTAAAGCCCCAAGTGATGGAAAGCGCCCTCTCCCCAATCGCGCAAATTTTGCAAAAACGGACGGACGCGGTGATTATCACGATGGGCGCAGGCGTTTCCATTTCCGCTATCCGCGGGTTTATCGGCGCGGATTTGCCCGTTATCCGTATCATGCCCAACACCCCTGCCCTCGTTGGCGAGGCGATGATACTTTATTCGGTTGAGGGGGTCAGCGAACGAGAAGAGAAATCCTTTTTAAGCGGGTTTGTCCCTGCGGGTAAATTCGACAAAATCCCCGAAAGCGAGATAGACGCCGCCAGTGCGTTATCGGGTTGCGGGCCTGCGTTCGTATACGCCTTTGCCAAAGGGCTTATCCAAGGCGCAACGGAAAGCGGCGTTGCCGAGGATAAAGCCTTTGCCTACACGGCGCAGACCCTCATCGGCGCGGCGAAAATGCTGCAAGCCTACGGCGACCCCGATACCTTGATTAAGAACGTTTGCTCCCCCGGAGGAACGACGATTGAGGGGATAAAAACCCTTGAAAAGGAAAACTTTAACGAGATAACCGCTTCGGCTGTCAAAGCCTCGTACAAACGAACCTTAGAACTCAAAAAGTAAACGAAAACCCCGCTTTTGCGGGGTTTATTTTACAAGGGTATTCCAAAAAAGTTTCCTTTTTCTAACTCCAACATAAGAATAGAGGCGATAAATTCTCGGCGTTCGTCCACGGTCGGTTTTTTGAAAAAATGTTTTCTTCTAAACGCTTTCCATTCCTTGGAATACAGCGTTTTCACGGACGGAAAGCCGTACACGCCGTCGATACAGGTTACGAGGTTGATTTCTTCTCCGCCCGATACTTCCCGCCAGTCGAAAAAGCTCTTGCCTTTTTTGTAACGGCAAATATACACGCAGCTGCTATCCCCGCCCTTTTGATATAAATATTCAAAGGCGAAGCCCTTTTCTATCAGGGGCAGAGTAAGCGATTTAATTTTTTCGGCAGACTGTATCTCCATAGCCTATTCCTTTTGAAAAAGGGGCGTTTTACGCCCCTTTTTAGTATTGAGTTAAACCGTTGTGCGGTTGGGGGCGCAATCTTTCGGTTGCTTTTATGGGGGCTGTTGTGCGGGGTTTCACCCCACGCCCCACCAGAAACTGAGTTTCTGGACTTCCAGCCGTTATTCGAGGATTGCCTTGATACGGCGGATGCCCGAACCGCTGCTTTGTTCTTTTTGGATTTTGAATTTGCCGAGCTTGCCCGTCGATTCTACGTGAGGGCCGCCGCAAATTTCCTTGGAAAAATCGCCTATCGTGTAGGTCTTTACCACTTCGCCGTACTTGCTTTCAAATAAGCCCGTGAAACCTTCCGCTTTTGCTTCTTCCAACGTAATTTCCTTCATCACAACGGGGATATCCGCTTTGATGACCTCGTTTACCATATCCTCTACCGCTTTGATTTGTTCGGGGGTCATGGGCTGGGGCAGGTTGAAGTCGAAACGAAGACGTTCTTCGGTAATGTTCGAACCCTTTTGGTTTACGTCGGGAGAGCATACCTTTTTCAGCGCCGCGTGCAACAAATGCGTCGCCGTATGCAGCGCCGTCGTCGCTTCCTTGTGGTCGGCAAGACCGCACGCGAACTTGCCCTCGCTGCCTGCCTTGCTCTTGCTTTGGTGTTCTTCAAACGCAGCCTTGTAGCCCTCTAAATCCACTGTAAACCCGCGCTCCTTCGCCATTTCGTCCGTGATTTCCACGGGGAAACCGTAGGTATCGTACAAGCGGAACGCCTGCTTGCCGTTGATTACCTTTTCAGGTACGAAATTCGGGTCGTTTTGCGCCATGAACGCGTTCTTGCGCTCGATACCGCTGATACACTTTTCAAACTCCTTCAAGCCTTGCTGTAAGGTCTTGTTGAACTTCGCCTCTTCCTTGTTCAGCTCGTCCGCAATCTTTTCCGCGTTGATTTTGAGTTCGGGATATACCTCGGCGTATTCTTCGATAAACGCCTTGGAAATGGTAGCAAGACTGCCCTCGGGCAAATCGATTTTTCTGCCGTAACGCACCGCGCGACGTATAATTCTGCGCAAAATGTAGCCTTGGTCGGTGTTCGAGGGTACGATGCCCTTTTCGTCGCCGAGCATAAAGGTCGCCGTTCTCGTATGGTCAAGCAATACGCGGAAGGACTTCGTCGTTTCCTCGTTGTCATCGTAATTCTTGCCCGTAAGCGAAGAAATGACCTTGATTGAATTTTCAAACAAATCCGTTTCGTATACGCTGGACTTGCCATTCAAAACGCACAACGCGCGCTCTAAGCCCATACCCGTGTCCACGTTCTTTTGCGAAAGCTCGGTATACGTGCCGTCCGCTTGCTTATTAAAACGCATAAATACGTCGTTCCAAATTTCCAAAAACGCGCCGCAGTTACAATCGGGATTGCAGGTAGGCGAGCATTTGGGTTTACGGATAACGAACATTTCCGTGTCCGTACCGCAAGGACCGGTCAAGCCCGCAGGTCCCCACCAGTTGTTTTCGCGGGGCATAAAATAGATATTTTCCTTCTTGATACCCGCCTTTTCCCAAAGCGCCGCCGCCTCGTTGTCGCAGGGCAGGGTTTCGTCCCCGCCGAAAACGGTTACGGCAATCTTGTCCGCGGGAATATTCAAATACTTCTCACCCGTCAAGAATTCATAGCTCCAAGGTATCATTTCTTCCTTGAAATAATCGCCGAGCGACCAGTTGCCCAGCATTTCAAAGAAGGTACAGTGGCGTTCGTCGCCGACGTCGTCGATATCCCCCGTACGCACGCATTTTTGCACGTCGGTAAGACGGTTGCCCGCAGGGTGCTTTTCCCCAAGCAGGTAGGGCACGAGAGGGTGCATACCCGCCGTCGTGAAGAGTACGGTAGGGTCGTTTTCGGGAATCAAGGACGCAGACGGGATAACTTTATGCCCGCGGTCTTTGAAAAAGCCCAAATATAATTCTCTTAAATCTTTCGCTTTCATAAGGTTTGTCCTTCTTTTTCTATTTTTCGATTACATTATATATTCCCCCCGCCCCGTTTGTCAAGCAAACGCAAGGGGTAGGATTAATTTTTCATCAGCTCGTAGCCCGTTTTGCTGTCCTTAACCGCATACCCAAGCTCTAAGAGCTTGGCTCTTAATTCGTCGCTCTTTGCCCAGTCCTTGGCAAGGCGCGCCTGCCAGCGTTCCTCGGCGATTGCCTTGACCTTAGCGGGGATTTCCTCGGCGTTTTTATTTTCATACCAAGCCAAATACTCCTGCGGGTTCTTTTTGAACAGCCCCAAAAGCGCGTACGTCTTTCTCACCGCGATTGCGAGGGATAACGCCTCGAATAAATCCCCCGATTTCCCTACGCTAAGCAGCTTTTTCATTTCCTTGAAATACCCGAACAGGTTGGAAAGGGCAAGGGCAGTGTTGAAGTCATCGCTCATGCACTCGTCGAACTCCCGCTCGGTTTTACCCGCGCTCTCCGCCGCGCGCGTCGCGTCGTCCATACTCAGGGTAAACTCCATACCCCGTACCTTGTCCATGACTTTATCCAAAACGGAAAGCGTTGTATAAAACTCGTAGAGGTGCTTTTCCGCCTCGGGGAATAAATCGTTTGTAATATTAATATCGTTGCGGTAGTTGGTTTGAAGAAGCGCAAACTTCACCGCCTCGTCCGAGTATTTTTCCAAAAGCTCGCCAAGGAGCAAGCTATTCCCCAAGGACTTACTCATCTTTTGTCCGTTGACCTTGATAAGCCCGTTGTGCGTCCAGTATTTTACGAACTGCTTACCCGTGAGCGCCTCCGTTTGCGCAATTTCGTTCTCGTGGTGGGGGAAAATCAAATCCCTGCCCCCGCCGTGAATGTCGATTTGTTCGCCAAACGCCTCTCTATTCATCGCCGAACATTCGATATGCCAGCCCGGTCTGCCCTCGCCCCAAGGGGAAGCCCAAGAAATCTCGCCCGGCTTTGCGCTCTTCCAAAGGGCGAAGTCGTAGGCGTTCTTTTTCTCGTCGTCGTTGTCCACACGCACGCCGTCCAGCGCGTCCTCAATATTTCTATTCGACAGCTTGCCATACTCGGGGAAGGACGCTACGTCAAAGTACACGTCCCCGTTTTTCGTAGGATACGCATGCCCTTTCTCTACGAGCTTTTGAATAAAGTCGATAATGTTGTCTATATTCTCCGTCGCCTTCAGCCATACGTCGGGGTCGTCCACCTCGAATTTATCCATAATTTGATTGATATTCTCAATCATCTTCGCGGCGTACTCGTCTGCAGGAATGCCCGTTTCGCGGGATTTTGCGATGATTTTATCGTCCACGTCCGTGTAGTTGCGGGCGTAGGTTACGTCGTACCCTAAGCGCTTGAGGTATTTCCGCATAATATCGTAAATCAGCGCTTGATATCCATGCCCGATATGCGCCTCGCCCGATACGGTGATACCGCAGGCGTACATTTTTACCTTGTTCCCCTCTAAGGGCTGAAATTCTTCCTTTCTCTTGGTATACGAATTATAAATTTTCATTTTTTTCTCCTTCAACCCGTACCTGGTTGCTTCTTTTTTGCTCTACTTCAGCCGCAAGCTCTTTTGCAAGCTGTTCTTTCGCCTCGTGCGAAAGGGCAATCGTTGCCGTCATTCCGCTTTTAACGGAGTCTTCCGTTTCGGGAGTACGGATACGCACAATACGCCCGGGTACGCCCACGACGGTAGCGTACGGCGGCACTTCCTTTAACACCACCGCGCCCGCGCCGATTTTCGCGCCTTTACCGACGGTAAACCCGCCGAGTACCCTCGCGCCTGCGGAAAGGGTAACGTTTTCCATAATGGTGGGGTGGCGTTTGCCCTGCTCCTTACCCGTACCGCCAAGGGTTACGCCTTGGTAGATGACCGTACCCTTATGCACTTCCGCCGTTTCCCCTATCACCACGCCCATACCGTGGTCAATGAACACCCCCGCCTCGATTTTTGCGGCAGGGTGTATCTCTACGCCCGTAAAAAAGCGCGCCATTTGGCTTAAAATCCTCGCCAAAAGCTTGAGCTTTATCTTATAAAAGAAATGCGCTACCCTGTGCCACGACAAAGCGTGTACCCCGGAATAGGTGAGCAAAATCTCAAAGGAATTGCGCGCGGCAGGGTCGTTGGCTTTCGCCGCCTTGATGTCCTCTCTTAAACTTTTAAACCACATACTGTCTCCTTAAACAAAAAAACGCCCTACGCTTTCGCGTAAAGGCGTGTTTCAACGCTGTTCCACTTTACTTCAAAAAAGCCTTGGGCTTTTTCCTTTCTCGCCCTATCACGGGGGCAGCCGCAGAGGATTAGTCTGTCCTGATAACGCGGGAACGCACTTTCCCAAACCCTCTTGCCCAGCCCGCTTTCAGCCCGCGGCGCGCCTCTCTGTTACGGCAAGGAAATGAGGTACTCTTTTCCCACTCGGTATGAAGTTGTAATCATTATATCATATGCGGATACAAAACGCAAGTGTTTTTACTTAATAAATAGATTGCTGACTTTATATTCTTTCAAGGCGGCGTCAATCATATCGCGATTGTAGACCTTGCGGCTAAGCAGGTACGAAAGGACGACGTCTTTTACGATAGCCATATCCATTCCCTCGCCGCAAAGCGCAAGCAAGGACAGGGTATCCTCGTAGGAGAAATTCGCCGTCAGCGCAAGAGAAAATACGAGATTTTTCGAGGGCAAAAATTTGCCCTTGCAAATTCCCTGCCAGACTTCCTTTGCAATATCCAAACATTCCAACGCGCCCTCTTCCGTTAAGCCGTACTTATCCAAAAGCGCCTTTAAAGCCTTGTATACGGCGTATTTGGAATAATGTTCGCGGATACGGGCAAACAGCCCCATCGCGCGGAAGGAGAAGGAAAAGGTAATATCCGTCATGCGGAGCTTCAGCTCTGCAAGCAAGGCTTTTTTTGCCTTCTGCTCGGCAAGGCGCATGGTTTCAGGGGGTAGCGTATACGCATACACTCTGCCGTCGATATCCACCTTCGAGCGTTGCATAACGGGCATTTCATACCCCGGCAAAATGCAAAGCTTATCGTAATTTGCATATTTTTCGCAAAAATATTCGTCTAAATCGGTTAAAAAATCGTACATTCGCTTTTTCTCCGCACTTTCTTTTTTCTATTATAGCATATCTTCGTCCCAAACTGCAACTAAAAACAGGATAAATAAACTTTTCATTTTTTTGTGAAAATTACAAAAAAAATTACAAAATGCCCCCCGTTCGGTTGCATAATTTTCACTTTTATGATAAATTATATGTGAAAAAGAAACACAAAGGAGTAAAAGGCTATGAAAAGAGAGCGTATTGATAAAGTCGCGGAAGTGTTAGACAAACGCGGGAAATTGACCTTTGAACAGCTTGAAGAATTCTTTCCCCACGTTTCTCAAATGACGCTGCGCAGGGACTTGTTTCAATTAGAAGAAGAAGGAAAAATCATTCGTATTCGGGGCGGCGCAATGTCCGTCCGCGAGGTGCAAAAGACTTCGGGCGAGCCGTACACCAAGAAAACGACCATTCACACGGACGAAAAAATCGTCATCGCGCAAAAGGCGGCGAATCTTATCGACGAGGGCGCGCCCATCTTCATAGACGGCGGCACGACGGCGTTATATCTCGCCAAGGAAATGCCCGACCGCGCTTGTAACGTATTCACCAACGGTTTGGCGGTGGCAAGCGAGCTTGCAAAAAAGAAAAACGTCATCGTTAACGTACTCGGCGGACAGCTTATCAAGGAAAATCTGTCCACGGCGTCCTCCTTCTCCTCGCTGTATTTCACGGACACGAATTTCGAACTTGCCATCATCTCGGCGGCGGCGTTTACTCCTGAAAACGGATTCTCGTGCAGCTCGCAGGTAGAGGCGGAGCTGCTGCGCGTGATTTGCAAGAAAGCCAAGTTCTTGTATATGATGCTGGATAGCTCGAAAATCGGCAAAATCAAGCCCTATACCTTTGCCCGCGTAGAGGATATCAACGTCCTGATTACCGACGAGGATTTCCCCGACGCACTCAAAGAAGAATTTAAAGCAAAGGATATTGTCGTCATCTAAAAAATCGCGTTTCGCTTTTTGCGAAACGCGATTTGTTTTAAAGTTCTTTTCTATACGACCTTCTGCGTTTATGCTGAATGTTGTCAAACCGTTTCCATACCGCCTGAATAGATGTGTTACTCTCTAAGTTGAGGTTGGTTTCCATATATTTCACGGACGGTTCCGCCAGCATCTCCCCGATGACCGACAGGAAGAGTACGCTTAAGCCCGTTTTGCGGTATTTGGGCATAATCCCTACCAACGCCAAATCAATGGATTCGGGCTTTCTAATCGCTTTCAACAAGCGAACGAGGCAGGCAGGTGTGAGTTTACCGCCGCTTTTTTGCACCGCTTTGCCAAAGCCGGGCAGGCTGATACCAAACGCAACCACTTCCTCGTTCTCGTCGCAAACGGCAATGATATATTTGCGGTTTAACACCAGCATAAACTGGCTAATCATTTGCTTTTGCATTTCGGGCGTGTAGGGTACGACGCCGTACAAGCCCTTGTAGCACTCGTCGATACACTTAAAAATCCCTTCCGCGTACTTTTTGATAAAAGCACGCTTGCCCATTTTTTCGCCTGCTATATGCAGGTTGTATTTTTTCAGCGCGTGGTCGAGCAGCTTTTGGGTTTTCTCATCCACCTTCCCCGACCCGAATAACCGAGATTCCAACCAGTCCACGTCCTTGCGATACCCGCACGCTTCTATCAATGACGCATAGTAGGGATAATTGTACTGCTCTTCAAAGGTGGAAAGGTATTCAAAGCCTTCTATCAAAAGCCCCTCGCGCTCTAAGTCGCTATACCCAAGAGGCCCTACTAAATTCTCCATACCAAGCCCGCGCGCCCACTGCTCAACGGCGTTGAATAACGCGTTCGCCGTTTCTAAGTCCTCTTCGCAGTCAAAACGGGTAAAGCGTGCCTGCTTCGCGTCGTAAAGAGCGTTGAAATCCTTTTGGATAATGCCTTGGATACGCCCCACCGTTACCCCGTCCCTTTGAGCGAGGAAGAAAACCGAACGGCAGGTTCGCGCGTAAATGTTCTTGTCCGTAAACATTTTCATTTCGTCCCCGTATAACGGCGGAACGAAATAGGGATTGTCCTTATATAAACGCAAGGGATATTCGACAAATTCTTTTCTCTGTTTTTTCGTTTGTACTTCTATAATCTGTAACATATGCTCTCCATAGGAAAAGTCATTATATATAGTGTAACATACTTCTTCACAAAAGTCAAGTTTTTTGTAGAAAAAATCCCCCTCGCGTGAAACAGCGAGAGGGATTTACTTAAGATTTAGTTTTTCATTGCAGCAACTTGTTTTGCAACTTCTTCGCTCAAATCTTCGCTCTTCTTTTCAAGGCCTTCGCCCATTACGAAGAATACGAATTTGTTGACGGAAACGCCGGCGGATTTAAGAAGGTCTGCAATCTTTTTGGAGTCGTCCTTAATGAACGCCTGTTCCAAAAGACAGTTTTCTTCGTAGAACTTCTTAATTCTGCCCATAACCATCTTTTCAGCGATTGCCTCGGGCTTGCCCTCGTTCATCGCTTGCTGCTTAAGCACTTCCTTTTCCTTTGCAAGGGTTTCCGCGGAAACCTCTTCCTTGTTCAGGTAAGCGGGCTTCGTGAATGCGATTTGAAGGGTAACGTCGTGCGCTGCTTCCTTAGCCGCGTCGGTTGCTTCGCCGTTCACGTCAAGCATAACGCCAAGCTTGCCGCCAAGGTGGATATAGCTTGCAAGGAAGCCTTCCGTCGTGAATTTTTCAAATCTTCTAACGGCAATCTTTTCGCCGATGATAGCGATTTTACCTTTGAGGTATTCTTCTACCGTGCCGTTTGCGCAGGTGTTGCAAGCAAGCAATTCTTCCACGCTTGCAGGGCTGCATTTTGCAACGACCTTAGCCACTTCGTTAGCGATTTCCAAGAACTGAGGGTTCTTTGCAACGAAGTCGGATTCGCAGTTGAGTTCTACCAAAACGCCCGTGTTGCCGTCGATATAGCAAGCAACGATACCTTCCGCCGCGATACGGGATGCTTTCTTTTCAGCCTTTGCGATGCCTCTTTCTCTCAAAAGGTCAGCCGCTTTGCTCATGTCGCCGTCAGCGTCGGTCAATGCTTTTTTGCAGTCCATAACGCCTGCGCCCGTCTTTTCGCGGAGCGCCATTACGTCTTTAGCCGTGAATGCCATAATTTTTTTCTCCTTTATCTTTATGATTACTCGTTTTCAGCCGCTACCACTTCTTCGATAGAGGTGGGTTCTTCAGCCTCAACTACGGGAGCAACCAAAGCCTCTTCGCCCTGATTTGCTTCGATAACTGCGTTTGCGATAACGGACGAAATGAGCTTGATTGCGCGGATAGCGTCGTCGTTACCGGGGATTACGTAGTCCACTTCGTCGGGGTCGCAGTTGGTATCGGTGATAGCTACGATTTTGATACCGAGCTTTTTCGCTTCTTTGATAGCGATGTCTTCATTGTGGGGGTCAACGACGAACATAACGCCGGGCATCGCCTTCATGGTCTTGATACCGCCAAGGTTCGCCTGCAACTTGCCCATTTCCTTCTTCAAGAGCATAACTTCTTTCTTGGGAAGAAGGTCGAAATCGCCGTTTGCTTCCATCGCTTCGAGCTTTTCAAGACGCTCTACGCGGCTTCTCATCGTTTTGAAGTTGGTCAAGCAACCGCCAAGCCAACGGCTGTTCACGTAGTACTGACCGCAACGTTCCGCTTCTTCCTTAACTGCGTCCTGCGCCTGCTTTTTCGTGCCGACGAAAAGAACGGTTTTGCCCGCCTTAACGCTTTCGCAAACGAAAGAGTACGCTTCTTCAATCAAGTTCGCGGTGAGCTGCAAGTCGATGATGTGAATGTCGT
Source organism: Candidatus Scatosoma sp. (assembly GCA_045611525.1). Classification (GTDB taxonomy): domain Bacteria; phylum Bacillota; class Clostridia; order Christensenellales; family Borkfalkiaceae; genus Scatosoma. The sequence continues at coordinate 13,701 of JAZKXK010000120.1, forward strand.
TTCTTGCCGCGAAGATGTACTTCTTCATTTTGGGGTTCCACTTTCTCGTTTGATGACCAAAGTGAACGCCTGCTTCTAAGAGCTGCTTCATAGTAATAACTGCCATAATTCAAACCTCCGTTGTTCCTCCTCGCGTTGTGTTGGCTCGTAATGACGCCCGCATTGAAAGATTTTACGGGCACGGATTACGCACAATGCGCGAGTGTGAATTTTTAGCTATATTATTTTAGCATAAAGGCAAAGCAAAGGCAAGCTGTTTTGTGCCGTTTTTTAAAGTTTTTTTGCTATTGCATTGATTTTTACCAACCGTTATGCTATAATAATGACGAAATCCTACTCAACGAGGCAATTTATGTTATCTTTACTGTTAGACCACGCTTTATTTGGAACAAAGCACCTTATTTTGATTGCAATCTCCTGCTTGCTTTGCGTCGGGATTTTCCTGCTCCTTAAGAAAAAAAGCTTTGCGTTCGTTTGCAAGACTATGTTTTTCGTCGGGCTCGTTTCCGAGACGATTAAAATCTTCTATTATACGATTGCAAACGAAGAAAAAATGGGCGGTATTCTGCCAAGAGCCGACCTCCCTTTCCACCTTTGCTCGATACAAATTCTATTCTTCGTTTTCCTTTGTTTTGGCAAAAGCGAAAAAATCAAACGGGTACTGCTTGCCTTCATGCGTCCTAGCTGTTTGTTCGGCGGAATCGCGGCAATCCTAATCGCCACAGCCTCTTCCCGTAACGGCAGTTGGGTCATTACAACGCAATATTTTGGATACCACGTTATGTTGGTGGTTTTTTCCCTGTATTTGTACTTCTCAAAAGAGATACATTTCGAGCTCCGCGACTATTTCAACTGCCTGAAATTTTTGGTGGGGCTAATGTTCTTCTCTTTCTACATAAACAGCATTTTATACGACGGCGTTTCAAATATTAATTTCATGTACGTGGCAGGCCCTCCGCAGGACGGTTTACCGTTCTTGAATGAAGAAAGCGGCTGGCTGGTATATATTCTCCGCTATGCCTTGCTGGTAGTCGTATGCGTTACCCTGTCCTATATCGCACCCATTATTACTGCCGTTAAGGCATATTTTTCCAAGAAAAAAGAAAGAGTGCAAAACGCAGAAATCGCAAAAGAAATTGCACCTACCCAAGAGCAAGATTGAAATTACATAAAATAACCGCTCCGTTTGGCAGCAACCAAACGGAGCGGTTATTCTTTTATCATCAATTGTCTTCCAACGCCATTGCCTCGTCGCTGTTTTCATACTCTTCGTACTGATGGCAAAACTCCGCGAATACCTCGTCTAAAAGCTGTTCGTCTTCAAGGGGCTGTAAAATCGCTTCGTCCCCTTCCCCTTTGAGCGCGAAAATGATAACCTCGTCCTCTTCCTCTTCGCTTTCAGGTTCGGCTTTTTGAAAACAGCAATACATTTCCCCGCGGTATTCAATCGTGGCGATATGGTACAGCTTTTCCACCGTGCCGTCGTCTGCCTCCACCTCGAAAATTCTGTCTTCTTCTTCGTAAACTTCGTTATTCATAATCGGTTCCTCCACCTTTTTATTTTTTTGTTTTTGACGGGAGAGATAGCTCTCCAAAATATACGACGCCGCTATCGAGTCAATCGTCTTTTTCCTGTCCTGACACTTCACCCCGCCCATGATTTGTGTTTCCCGCGCCTGCATGGTCGTAAAGCGTTCGTCTTCCAGCTCAATGGGCAAATCGCTCTTTTGGCGCAGGTATTCGATAAATTCCCGCGTTTTGATTACCTGTATCCCTTCCGTGCCGTCGAACTGAAAGGGCATTCCGCACACGATTACCCCCGCGCCCTTTTCCTTGGCAAGCTTGGCAAGCGCCGCCGCGTCCGCGCCGATATCGCGGGTTCTCGTAAAGGTTTCGCAGGGCATAGCGTATTCGTTGAACGGGTCGGACACCGCCACCCCGATGCGTTTATTGCCTATATCAAAGGCGATTACTCTCTTTCCTATCATACTTTTATTATAACACAACCATACGCCCCCGTCAAATCTTTTTAAGGCGTATATTTTCTAAATTCTTTCACATACTGCAAAGGAAAACCATAGGGAGGTTATTATGGAGAAATTTGCAATCGGTTTAATTCTCGGCGGGCTTGGCGGAGCGCTCCTCGTCGCAAACAATTATAAAATGCGTACCCTCGTGAAAAAGGGTCAGGACGAGGTCATGGCAAAGGTGAACGAGTTCATGGACGAGAAAATCCAAACGCTGGAAGAGGGCGCGGACAAAATCAAAGAAAAAGCCGAAGAAAAGGTCGAAAGCGTAAAACGCAAGGCTAAAAAAGAACTCAAAAAGACGGAAGAATAAACAACGCCCCGCCCGTGTACGCATACACGGGCGGGGCGTTTATAGGTTGGTAACTTATTGCGCGTCTTTCACAACGTCCACATCACTGGCGAACCAAACGAATTTCCCTCTGCGGCCAAACGATTTAAGCTTCTCTTCCGCTTCCTTTAAATGCTTTCTATAATATTTCAATTCATCTTGCATCTCGTCGATTTCCGCACTCGTCATTTCAAGGTCGTATTTGTCTAAAATATGTTCGTAAAAATCAACGTAGGACTGCGCTATTTTTACAGCATTTTTATAAGTCGTTTTCGCCAGCTTATACGCGCGTCTTGCCGTGAACCAATTCTCAAATTCATAAATCTCAATATAGTCTTCCCCTTTTTCCGCGTACAAGCTCTTTTTAACCACGCCTTCCACGTCGATAAGCTCGTCAAACTCTCCGCCGTACTCAATCGTTACCGTATACCCTCTGTAACTAAGCGCGGCGTCCGCCTCGTTAATGCTGCGCGCGGGCGCAGCTTTACACCCTACGCAGATAAACAAGCACAAAACCGCCAACAAAGCAGATAATAAACAAGTTAAAAATTTCTTCATTTGTAAAACCTCCAAAATATTTGATTATTTATATTTTAACCTATTTCAGGTTAAATGTCAATAATCTAAAACAGGTTAATTTATAATATTTTTACATTTTTTAAGAAAGAGGTTTCTATGTATCAAAGGATTCGGGATTTACGGGAAGACCGCGATTTAACGCAACGAAAAGTCGCCGATATGCTCGGTATGTCCCAAACGGGCTATTCCAAATACGAAACGGGGGAAAACGATATCCCCACCTCGATTTTGATAAAGCTTGCAAAATTTTACGATACGAGCATAGACTACCTTTTGGGGCAAACGAAAAACCCCAAGCGTTATCCTGAAAAATAAGTACGCGCCACGAGGCGCGTACTTTTATCTTTTGATAAGTTCTTCCTTCAAGCGGGCGTTTTCCGCGCGAAGGCGTTCGTTTTCCGCTTTTAAGGCTTGCGCTAATCTATCGTATAACGCGTTGATTTCATTCTCCAAACGACGACGCAAAAAGTCGTTTTTGGGCAGGGTTGGTGCGGGTTTATCCTGTCTTTGCATACGCTCCGCCTCCTCCTTTAAGCCCAGCTCCTTGGCGATTTCCGCAATACGCTGAGGTTCTTTTTTTAAGGTGTTTCTATACTTGTTTTGCAAACGGAGCATAAGCTTATCGTCCCCGCCAGAAAGGTTGAAAATCGCCCTGCGCACGGACAAGCCCTTGCTCTTTTCGGCAAGGATACTTCTAATCGTGTCGTCCGTTTCCTCTTCCGTAAACTCACGGATTTTTTCCACGGAAAGCTCGGAGCCGTCCAAAAGCTTGACGATACGCTCGTCCGCTTTTTCGTTTTTCATAAGCGCGTAATAGTAGTTGCGCACGCTCCCCTTTGCTCTGCCGTGGCGCACGCCGTAGCTTTCAAACAAATAAGTAAGCGTCTTTCCCTTGCGTTTGCCCTCTTTTATAAACTCGACTAAATTTTTAGCCTCTTCTTCCGTGTAACCGTTGATTTTATTCATAATTTTCTTCCTCCGTAGACGAATTATTGCCCGATTTTCCGCTTTTATACTTTTTCAAAGGAAAAAATCATATACTATTTTATGAAAATTTATTTTTTGTCCGCAATCCCTTGCGCTCTTTCCTTAAACGGCGTTTATTTCGGGCTTACCGACCGCTTCGAACGCTTTGCCGAGCTTCACTTAGCCGATAATATCCTCGCCGAATTTACCCCCGAAGGCGCACAGCCTATTCGCTTCTTTATCACGGAAAGCCTGCCCGCCTCACCCCCGCAGGGATGCGAGGTATACCTACTCCCCGACGGGCTTGCCGTTTTCGCGCGTGATTTCCCGCCCTTGGATTCCCGCCTGCGCCTCATCGCGCAGGAGCGCTTCCCGCAAGGACTGGTTACCGTCTTTTCGCAAGGCGGGGTACAGGTATCGATTGAAACGAAAGCGGGATTTTTCATCTCGAACCTGCCCCCCTCCTTTTCTTCCTGCGAGATTACTTGCCGCGAGGATTTATTCTTCCTGCACGGGCAGAACTGCCTTGCCGTTTACACGCAAAAGGGCGAGCAGGCGCTTTTGGAAGAGGTAACCTCGTTTGAGGTGGAGAACGGTCAGCTTACAGCCGTTCTGCCCCTTTTGGACTGTCTTGGTCGGAGCGCAAGCTGCGTTTGGGCGCTTAGCGAAAGGGGCTGCGAGCGCAAGGAATGTACTCTCACGCAGGCGCGCACACGCGAGGGGGATACGGACGGGGAAAGCATTCTCCAAGAGCTTTTGCCCTATGCCTTTTTTGAAACCCTGCTCTTGGGCGGGGATTGCGCTCCCTTTTTGGCGGACGAATTACTCCCCAAAGCGGGCGAACTATCCTCGTTTTTAGGGGATTTCAAAGCGGTAGCGCCTACCGACGACCCGTCCGTTTGCAGGCTGATTTATCAAAAGGGAGAAAGGCTGTTTGAAGCGCGGGATTTTAAAGTTACCCTCGAAAAGGATAAAATTACCGATATTAACGGATAAAAGTATATGAAAACCCACCCCGAAACGCTTGACGGCAGGGTGGGTTTTGTTATACAATACAAGACGTTGAAAATAATTTCAAAAAGGAGAATAGAAAAATGCAAAGAGTAATTTGTAACAAGCTGTACGATACGGAAACCGCTACCTTGATTAAAAAGGTAACCTACGGGGTATTCGGCGACGCAGACGGTTGGGAAGAAACCCTCTACCAAACGGAAAGCGGACACTTCTTCCTCTACACCAACGGCGGCGCAGCAAGCAAGTATCCCCAGGAAAAGATTAAGCGTATCGGCGCAGCAAGAAAAAACGATTGGCTTAGCGCGCAGCGCTAAACGATGATTGCCCTTTCGGGCAAGTTATGAATGATGAGATGCGCTCGCGTCGTTATGATTGGACAAAGCCCAAGTAAATCGGCAATCCTATCATCACGCTTGCCGCTGCAAGCTCATAACTCTAAACTGAAAACTAAAAGAGCAAACGCCTTTGTGTTTGCTCTTTTAGTTTTCTTAATATTTTTTAACAGTTACTTTTTTAATAACGATGGCGGTGTTGGGGGTATTGAAGGTCTTCTTCGTCTTCTTCGTACCAACGAACGGGTCGTCTTGGTCGATGAGCTTTTCAACTTCCGTAAAGAACTCGTCCTCGCTTTCGAAGGTTGCGATGAATTCGTTCAAATCTTCCTTAAACTCCTTCAATTCCTCTACGCTGTTCTCCTCCAAGTGCGCGAACGTACAGTACTTGATGTTGCTCGTTTCGCCCTCGGAAAGGGTAATGAAGAACATGGAAGTCGCGCTGTTGTACTTGTACGCACGGGACGCAACCTCTCCTTCCTTTTCCTTCTTCAAATACGGAGTATACACTTTCGCAGTCGTATCCTTATCGAAGTAGTACATGGTAAGCGCGCCGAAAGTTTCTTTTAAGTTACCGCTTGTTACCTTAAAGTTGTTTTCCGAGAATTCGCCGTATACGGTGTAGGTGGGATTCGTTTTGTTGCTGTTCATCCACACGCTTACGGGGAAATCGCTATAGTTGTCGAAATTCTTGATGGTTTCATAATAGGGCTTATACACAAGCTCGCCGTCCGCGGAATAGCTGTACGCGCCCGTATACATTCTCGTATAAGAGGACGAGTTGTAATCGTGTACGCAAAGCCCGTCGTAGTACCCGTTGCCCGCAAGCCAAAGGAATTGATTTACGGTAGAGGGGGCGAGTTTTCTGTAAAGCACGTATTCAAGAGTATAGGTTTTATCGTTGAATTCGATTTCCATTTCCACTTTGGGACGGGCGGTTTCACAAGCCGTTGCCGTAGCCAAGCAGCCGAACACGCTTACAGCGGACAATGCGCCGCAAAGGATTTTCTTCATCATCTTATTCATAGTTTCGTTATCTCCTAATTGCGAAAAAACGCAAGGCGCGCTTTTCCTATACTACTATTTTACCCATAAATCTTCCTTATGTCAATCGTTTTAGATAGTTTTTCGGCTTTTTTAAGGAGTTAAAAATAAAAAAGCGACCTGCGGTAGCAAGTCGCCTTTTTTTGAAGTAAAAAACTTATTTAAGTTCAGCCGTAGCGCCGTTTTCTTTAAGCTTTGCAACGAACGCTTCTGCGTCAGCTTTAGGCATAGCTTCTTTAAGAACGCCCATAGCTTCAACCGCTTTCTTAGCGTCAGCAAGACCAAGGCCGGTAGCTTCGCGAACAACCTTGATGATTGCAATCTTGTTAGCGCCGATGTCCTTAAGAACAACGTCAAATTCCGTCTTTTCTTCTGCTGCGGGAGCTGCTTCTGCCGCTGCGCCGCCTGCTGCGGGAGCTGCTGCAACTGCTGCGCTTACGCCGAATTCTTCTTCCAATGCTTTTACGAGTTCGTTCAATTCAAGAACGGTCATAGCTTTTACTTCTTCAATGAGTTTCTGTACGTCCATTTTTTTAATCCTCCGATTTTTTAATAATGATTTTTTAATTTAGATAATTAGTTGCTTTCTTTTGCTTTTGCAATCTGGTCCAAAACACCGACGAATTTGGACAGCGACGACTGGAAGCAACCAAGCATTTTCGCAATAAGAGTTTCCTTGGAAGGAATTGCGGAAAGTACTTTAACGCCAGCCTTGTCGAGATATTTGTTTTCTACGAATGCGCACTTGGGAACAACCTTGTCCGCCAAAATAGGGTTCGCTTTCGTTTCCTTTGCGAATACCGCTGCGCCACTCGTTTCGTCCGCACAGAATACCGTTGCGGTCGTACCGTTGAGGTCGTTATCGAAATCGGTAATGCCAAGCTCGTTGAACGCGCGTCTTACAAGGGTGTTTTTGTAAACCTTGTATTCGCAGTTCGCTTCCTTGAACTTGTTACGAAGCGCCGTTACTTCCAAAACCGTGAGCTTGTTGTAATCAGCAAGCACGACGGATTTGCTGTTTTGAATCTTCGCCTTGATTTCTTCGACGATTTTTGCCTTTACTTCTACGTTTGCCATAAATTTTTTACCTCCTTTAAGCGTTTCCGCCTGACATAAAAAATACCTTACGCCGCAGACGGCATAAGGACGCAATACTTTTTAAAAAAGTCGATTTCCTACGCCTCGGCGAGTGGTTGCCCATCAAACCTTTCGGTACTCACTTTCTACGGTTTCGTTGATTTTTACTATGTTATTATATCATCTTCGCCAAAGGCAGTCAACTAATTTTAACCGCCTTTGACGAGATTTTTTGATTTTTTTGCAGCTGTCGCTGTAATAACCGCTACGCGGTAGTTACGCAAAACTGCGTTTTGCTTTTATAAGTCCGTTTTTGTGGGCGCTGCCCACACCCGCCAGAAACTGAGTTTCTGGACTTCCTGTCCTTATAACTTGGGAAGAACCTTTACGCCGGGGCCCATCGTCGAAGCCAAGGTTACGCTCTTAAGATAGGTACCCTTTGCCGCTGCGGGTTTCGCTTTTACGATAGCGTCCATAAGCGCGGTGTAGTTTTCCACAAGCTTTTCCTTGCCGAAGCTCTTTTTACCGATGGGGCAGTGGATAATTGCGGTTTTATCAAGTCTGTATTCAACCTTACCTGCTTTAACTTCTGCAATCGCCTTTTCTACGTCCATCGTAACCGTACCGGATTTAGGGTTAGGCATCAAGCCCTTGGGACCGAGTACACGACCGATACGACCTACCATACCCATCATATCGGGGGTGGTAATCATAACGTCGAAGTCGAACCAGTTTTCGTTTTGAATCTTTGCGATAAGCTCTTCCGCGCCTACGTAGTCTGCGCCTGCAGCCTGCGCCGCGTCTGCCTTCGCGCCCTTTGCGATAACCAAAACTCTCTTGGTTTTACCCGTACCGTGGGGAAGAACGAGTACGCCGCGAACCTGTTGGTCAGCCTGACGGGGGTCAACGCCCAAACGAACGTGAAGCTCGATGGTTTCGTCGAATTTCGCCTTAGCCGTTTCCAAAAGTACGGACATAGCCTCAGCCGCTTCGTACTGTTTCGTCAAATCAAATGCTTTTACGCTGTCTTGATATTTCTTTCCGTGTTTCATTTTTTACCGCCTCCTTGACTTACTCTTCGACGGTTACGCCCATGCTGCGGGCGGTACCTGCGATCATGCTCATTGCGCTTTCGAGGCTGGTGCAGTTCAAGTCGGGCATTTTCGTCTTAGCGATTTCCTCAACCTGAGCTTTGGTCAGCTTACCAACTTTCACGGAGTTGGGTTTTGCGCTTGCCGTTTCAAGACCGAGAGCTTTCTTTATCAAAACGGGAGCAGGAGGGGTCTTCAAAATAAAGGTGAAGGAACGATCTTGATAAATCGTTACAACAACGGGGATGATGAGACCGGGTTTGTCTGCCGTCTTTGCATTGAATTCCTTGGTAAAGCCGGGAAGGTTGATACCGAACGGACCAAGCGTAGAACCTACGGGAGGGGCCGGGGTAGCTTTACCGGCAGGAAGCTGCAATTTTACGACTGCTGTAATCTTCTTTGCCATAATAATATTTCTCCTTAGTGGTTTTTACAAAACGCCTTGAATAGATTTGACGTTTCTCCCACTTTTTTAACAAGTTTAAACGGATTATTCGTTCTCCGTCGTTTCGGGGATTTCTCCCTCTACTTTTTTCATCTGGATAAATTCCACCTCTACGTCCGTCGTTCTGCCGAACATAGTCGTGGTAATCTTCGCCTTTTGCGCCGACTGGTTGACTTCCTTCACCGTACCGAAGAAGCCCTTCAAAGGGCCGTCCTCGATGGACACGCTGTCGCCTACGGAGAAAATTTCGTCCGCCGCGTATTCTTCAAGGCGCATTTTGCGGATTTCGTCGGGTTTCATAGGGATAGGTCTGCCCTGAGGCCCGCAAAAGCCGGTTACGCCGCGCGTACTGGTAACGTAATACCAAATTTGGTTGGTGTAAATCATCTTGATAAAGACGTAGCAAGGCAAAAGCTTTCTTTCGACGAGCTTCAGCTTGCCGTTCTTTTCTTCAACGACCTGCTCCATGGGAATTTTTAAATCGACGATATAATCGCCCAGATTGTTGTTTTCAATCAATTTTTCCAAGCTGTCTTTCACCATCGCCTCATACCCGGAATAGGTATGAAGAATGTACCACTTGGGTTCTTCGTTCATCGGCATAGTCTTCCCCCCGAATTACAACGTTCCCGAGATTACGTTAAGCAGCCAGCCCAAAAGCGCGTCCACGCCCGTAACTACCGCAAGGAAAGCGGCAACTACGACCAAAACGACGCCCGTCGTCTTAACGACGGTGGAAAACTTAGGCCACGTTACTCTTTTAAGTTCGGAAAACGTTTCCTTAAATTTCGCACCTACGCGACGAAACCAGTTGGGCTTCTTGTTCTTTGTCTTAGTAGCGTTTGCCATATTGATACCTCATGCGCGTGCGTTTAAAATAGAAAGGCTCGTCCTCTCTATCTTAACGCAACGGAATTATTTGGATTCTTTGTGTTCGGTGTGCTTTTTGCAGAACGGGCAGTATTTAGACATAACCAATCTGTCGGGATCGTTCTTTTTGTTCTTAATACTGTCGTAGTTTCTATGCTTGCATTCCGTACATTCAAACGTGATTTTTGCTCTAGCGGTCTTAACTGCCATAATAAAAACTCCATACAAAAAATTACACCCCTCTACGGGTGCGTGAAATTAGTTTAACACACTTTCGAGGGGTTGTCAATCTTTTTTGAAAGCTTTTTGCAAGTTTTTTTATATTTTTGAGAAAAATATTTACGAGGGGATTTTCAGCAATCCCCTCTTTTTTTATGCCTCGTCTATGTACACGCGAAACTCTTTCCCGCCGGGCAAGAAAAAGGTAAATACCCCCTCTCCCTCGTCCTTATAGACGCCTACGATATTCTCCCGCAAAAGCGACTTTAAAAGTTTTTGAAAATCTTGTCTTGTTACGTTCTTCATTTTTAATTTCTCCTTTTCGTTTATTTTTAGTCTTGCGCTTGACTTGTAATACTATTATAAAACTCACTTGGCTGTAAAATCAAGTATTTTTCAAGTAAATTGAGGAGAATATATTGTAGAAAGCTGCCTTTCTTTGTCGATTTTTATCGAATGTAAAAGTTGTGGGGTTTATTATTATGTTTAATCCAAAGAATTTCTCCGACAGATTAGTAGAGCAAATGACTTTAAGCGGTTATGACCCGCAGGGGTTGGCAAAGCAAATTTCTTGTTCCCATTCCACTATATATAATTTATTAAACGATAAGTACAAACAACCCTCTACGAAGGTTTTCTTTTCCATCATCGAATTTTTTAATTGTTCCGCGGATTATATGCTTGGGCTTTTGGAATTCCCCTTCGAGGGCGCGGTATACCACCCGCCTCTCCGCTTCTACGGGGCGCGCATTCGAGAATTATTGAAATGGCGAGGCGAAACGCAAAAAACGTTTATTGAGAATATGAATATATCCTCTAACCTTGCGTATAAATGGCTTGCGGACAAAACTTTGCCCACGATAGAGTATCTCATCAAGCTCGCCGACTATTTTGATATGAGCGTAGATACTTTTATACAAAGAACAAAATAATTTTAGCCTATATGAATTTGTCGAAATTTGCCGAAAGTCTTACGGAATTAATTGCGGAGGCTGAATTAACCCCGTCGGCGTTTGCCGATGCAATCGGTTGCGGGCGCGGAACAATCAGCCGTTATTTAAGCGGACAAAAAATGCCGAGACTCGCAATGCTCGTTTGCATTGCGGATTTTTTCAACTGCTCGGTGGATTACGTTTTAGGAAGAGAAACGGAAAATTATCCCCGCGTCTTTATGCCTTGTCCCTCTTTCGGGCAACGCTTGCCCTTTCTTTGCAAGGAGTTAAGGATTACCAAATATAAATTGCAAAAAGCTACGGGTATTGCAGAATCCGCTATTTATAACTGGCAGAGGGGCGAGGGAACGCCCACGCTTGAAAACATTATCAAAATTGCGGACGCTTTTCATTGCTCAGTAGATTTCGTCATCGGGCGCAGTAAGGTTTAAAAAATGGATGCAAAAACAGGCTTTTGACGGTCGTCGTCAAAAGCCTGTTTTATCTTTGGGGTACAGTTTTTGCGCTATTGCGCAAGGAACGCCTATCGGCGTTGGGACGCAACCTAGCGGTTGCTTTTATGTGGGTCCACCGCGGAGCGCTGCTCCGCACCTCGCCAAAGGCTCTGCCTTTGGATTCCGCAAGGGAATGATTCCCTTGACCTCAACCTCTTACAGCTCGTATTCTTTTGCCAGCTTTTTGAAAAGGGGCAACGCTTTTTCAATGCGCTCCGTTTGCACGCAGTATGCGATACGCACCCAGCCTTCCGCGCCGAAGTCCGCGCCGTTTACTAGCAATAATTCGTATTTCTTCGCACGCTCGCAGAACGCCGCCGCGTCCTTTTCAGGCGATTTCATAAACAAATAAAACGCCCCGTCGGGATATACGCAGGTAAACCCGCTGTCCTTTAAGCCGTTATACAAAAGGTCGCGGTTTTTCTTATACACGCTCAAATCCGCCGTCATACCGTCGCATTCGGCAGCCACTCTTTGAAAGAGCGCGGGCGCGCACACGTAGCCAAGCTCCCTGCCCGCACCGCATACCGCCGCGTACACCGCCTTAGCGTCCGTTGCCTTGGGATTGACCGCAATATACCCGATACGCTCGCCGGGAGTGGATAAGGACTTGGAATAGGAATAGCACACCACCGTATTATCATAATACGCCATAGGGCAAGGCACTATCGTTTCCTTATCGTACACAAGCTCTCTGTACGGCTCGTCCGCAATCAAATAAATGGGCGCGCCGAACTCGTTGGATTTCTTCTCCAAAAGCGCGGAGAGCGTTTTTATCGTTTCCGCGCCGTACACGACCCCCGAAGGGTTGTTGGGGGAGTTGATAAG
>JAZKXK010000121.1:0-7265 GCA_045611525.1 Candidatus Scatosoma sp.
AGAGGAACAGATACAAAGCGACGAGTACGTCGCGGAAACGAACGTTCTCTCCTCGGTGATTTGGCTGGACTATAAAGGCGTTAGCGCCTTGTTTATGGGCGACGCCCCCGTGTCCGTGGAAAACAGACTGATGCGGGACGATGGACTGCAGGCGTTCAAAAATTTGGGCGTGGAGCTTACGAGTACGGAAATCCTCAAAGTATCCCATCACGGCAGCGCGGACGCTACGAGTTCTACCTTTCTTGCGTATTTGCGGGCAAAGACTTCGATTATTTCTTGCGGGAAGGGCAACCTTTACGGGCATCCCGATAAAGAAACGGTAGAGAAATTGCAAAAGGCAGGCGTAGAAACCTATCGAACGGACGAACACGGCACTATCGTTATCACTGTATCGCAATCGGGCGTATACGAAGTAAACTGAAAATTTCACAGTATTTTCATTGTAATCTTTAAAAAAGTTTGGTATAATGAATAAGCATGGAAGCAATTAGATTTGACAACGTATCCTTCTCTTACGAGAAGGCGGAAAACGGGGAGAAGGACGTATTCTCCTTTCAAGACAACTTCGCCTTGCGCGGGGTTGATTTTTCCGTGCAGGAAGGGGAGTTCGTTGCTATTTTAGGGCATAACGGCAGCGGTAAATCCACTCTTGCCCGTTTAACCAACGGGCTGCTGACCCCTGACGAAGGGAAAATTACGGTGTTTGGCTTGGACGCGGGCAGAGAGGAGAACTTGTTCGATATTAGAAAACAGGTGGGCATCGTTTTCCAAAACCCGGACAACCAAACGGTGGCTTCCATCGTGGAGGACGACATTGCTTTCGGTCCTGAAAATATCGGGATAGAGCGTGAAGAAATCGGCAGACGTATCGATTTTGCGTTGAACGCCGTCGGTATGAGCGAATATAGACACGCAACCCCCGCAAGACTCTCAGGCGGTCAAAAACAGCGTATTGCGATTGCGGGCGTGCTTGCGTTAAAGCCCCGCGTGATGATTTTGGACGAGGCGACGGCTATGCTCGACCCTCGCGGAAGAAAAGAGGTTATGGACGTAGTTTTACGCCTGAACCGCGAAGAAAAAATCACCGTAATTTTAATCACGCACTTTGCCGAGGAGGCGCTGCTTGCGGATAGGGCGGTGGTTATGCACGAGGGGAAAATCGCCGTTCAGGGCGCGCCCAAAGAGGTGTTTGCAAAAGGAGAGGCTTTAGAGAAATATTCCCTCGTTATGCCTCGCCCCGTGCGCATTTGCCGTTCCCTTTCCAAGGGGGGGCTTCCCACTCCCGACGGTATGGACGAGGCGGAGATTGCAAAAAGCATTTGCAACGCCTTGCGTAGCGCAAAAGAGCAAACGATAGGGGCAGGTATGCGTCCAGCGCCTAAAACGAGAACGGAAGAAGGGGAGCACGGTAGGATTTACTGCGAAAATTTATCCTATGTGTATAACCCTAAATCCCCCTTTGCCACGCAGGCGCTTACGGGGGTAGACCTCGAAATCAAGTCGGGGGAATTTTTCGGCATTATCGGGCATACGGGGAGTGGGAAATCCACCTTCGTACAGCATTTGAACGCTCTTTTGAAGGTGCCTACCGCCGAGAAAAAATATAAGGCGAGAAAGCCCAAAAAAGGCAAGCCCGCAACCCCGAAAACCGTTCTCACGGTAAACGGCTACGATTTGACGGATAAGAAAACGGATTTCCGCGCTTTGCGCAGTCAAGTGGGTATGGTCTTTCAATATCCGGAATACCAGCTCTTTGCGGAAACGGTGTTTGAGGACGTGGCGTTTGGATTAAAAAATTTTCAAGAAAGTATAACCGAACGGGAAGTTTGCGAGGCGGTAAAAGAAGCTTTGGAAACGGTGGGGCTTTGCTACGAGGAAGTCAAGGATAAGTCCCCGTTCGATTTATCGGGCGGACAAAAACGCCGCGTAGCGATTGCGGGCGTTATCGTTACCAAGCCTGAAATTTTGGTTTTGGACGAGCCTGCGGCAGGGCTTGACCCCTTGGGAAAAGAAGAGGTTATGCGTCTTTTGCACGATATTCATTCCAAATGGTGCAAAACGGTCATTATCGTTTCGCACGATATGGACGAGATAGCCGAAAATTGCAATCGCGCCGCCGTTTTTGCGGACGGAAAGGTGCTGCTTTGCGCTGAACCCAAAACCCTCTTTAAAAACGCGGAAACCCTGCTTTCCCACGGCTTGGATTTGCCCTTTACGGCAAAATTGACCCGCGCGCTTTCGGCGGGCGGCGTTGAGATAGACAGCGATTTTACCGTAGCCGATTTTATCGAAAAAACGCTCGTTTTTGCAAAAATGGGCGGGGCAGGTATGAGATTAACGGATAAAGGAGGGGAAAACCATGCGTGAAGTTTCCTTCGGTCAGTACTACCCCTCTAATTCGTTCGTGCATAAGTGCGACCCGCGCGCAAAGATACTCTTTTTAATCGTGTATATCGTCGCGATATTCTTAGGCAAGGATTTTTACGCGCTTGGCGCGTGCGCTGCGCTGTTTTTGGTGGTTGCGCTCTTTTCAGGTGTTCCTTTCCGCACGCTTTTGCGCTCGGTGAAGGGGATTTTGTTCCTGCTCCTGTTCATGACGGCGCTGAATCTCTTCTTTTACGAAGGGGAAACCCTCTTATGGGAATGGGGAATTATCCGTATCACGAAAGAGGCGGTTTATTATACTTTATTTTTAGCGGTGCGGCTTTTCCTTTTGGTGCTTGGCTCGTCCTTGCTGACCTTAACGACGACGCCCGTGTCCTTGGCGGACGGGATTGAAAGCCTGCTTTCGCCCTTGAAGCTTATCCGTTTTCCCGTACACGAGCTTGCGCTTATTATGTCCATAGCCCTGCGCTTTATCCCCATTTTAACGGACGAAACGGGGCGAATTATGAACGCGCAAAAGGCGCGCGGCGCAGACTTTGAAACGGGCGGGCTTATCAAGCGGGTAAAGGCGCTCGTGCCGACGCTCATTCCCCTGCTCATCAGCGCGTTCCGCCGCGCGGACGAGCTTGGCGACGCGATGGACGCAAGATGCTATTCGGGCAGTAAGGTGCGCACAAAATATAAAAAACTTACGTTTACTTGGCGGGACTGGATTGCAATGCTTTTAGGCGTTGCCCTTCTCGTCGGCGTGATTTTGTTCAGAATTTATCTTTGAGGGGCTTGCCTATGCGTTACGTCATAAAAATTGCATACGACGGCACGGATTATGCGGGCTGGCAGCGGCAAAAAAACGCCCTTTCCGTACAGGAAGCCTTAGAGAAAGCGGTATACGACGCGCTCGGCGAGGATATCCGTATCACGGCAAGCGGCAGAACGGACGCAGGCGTACACGCCGTCGGGCAGGTTTGCCATTTCGACAGCGAGCGTATCACCGTACCCGCAGAGCGTATGCCCGATTGCTTGAATCGGTTTTTACCCCCCGAAGTGCGGGTGCTTGAGGGTTGGCTTGCCGACGGGGGATTTGACAGCAACCGCAGCGCCAAACGCAAGACCTATTGCTATACCTTATACGAAGCCGCAAGGGAAATACCCTTGAAGGAACGGTATGCGGTAAGAATGGATAACCTGCCGGCGATTGAAAAATTACGGGCGGCGGCGAAGCTGTTCGAGGGCGAACACGATTTCAAGGCGTTCTGCGCTTCAGGCTCGTCGGTAAAGACAACGGTGCGTACCGTATACGAGGTGAGAGTGGAAGAGAGTGAAAGCTTTTCTTCCCGCGATATTAAAATTTTCGTAACGGGCAACGGTTTTTTGTATAATATGGTGCGAACGCTTGCGGGGACTTTGCTGGATATCGCAAACGGAAAAAGAAGCGAGGAATCGCTTGCCCGCGCCTTTCAAACGGGGGAACGGCATTTACTTGGAAAAACGATGCCCGCAAAGGGCTTAACGCTTATGAGCGTGGAATATAATCATTGAGGTGTAACGCATGGAAATCTATTCGTTTTATACGGCGGCGATAAGCTCTGCCTCCAAGATAGGGATAGACAATATTAAAACGCTTTTTCTTATCGGCATTATCGTCGGCTTGGCAATTTTTTCCGTATTTTTTATTTTGCAGGGCATCGGGCTTTACCAAATGGCCAAGAACCGCGGGGTAAAAAATAAAGCGCTCGCATTCGTCCCGTTCGTCAATCTTTTGTTCGTAGGCAAGCTTGCAGGCGAGTGTAATTTCTTTGGACAAAAGGTAAAGCGGGCAGGTATGTATGCGATGATTGCGCAAATTATAGGCGCTTTGTTTTGCGTAGCGACCATTGCGGCTGAGATGTATTTGTATTTGGAACACGGTGAGCCGCAAATCAACGAGGATGGTATCGCTTGCTGGGTAGGCTTGACGGGCTTTGCTGGCACGGTATCCAAATTTTACGCGCTTAGCTTTTATATCCTTTCCACGCTCCAGCTTATATACGAAATTTTCCTTGTCGTGCTGTTTGTGGGACTGTATAAGCAGTATTCGCCTAAAAATTATATGTGGTTGGGGTTGTTGACGTTGTTTGTGTTGCCGGCGCGTTACATTACCGTATTCGTACTTCGCAAACGCAAAGCAATCGACTACGAGGCGTATATGCGCGCTCAGCGCGAGGCGTACGCAAGGGCATACGGGCAGTATCGCAAGCCTTACGGTAGCCCTTATCAAAATCCGTACGGGCAGCCGCAGGACAACGCTCCTCAGCCGCCTCAACCCGAAGACCCTTTCGAGGAGTTTTCTTCCTCTCAGGGCGGCGAGGACGAAGACGAATTCTTTTCCTAAAATGCAATAAAAAGAGCCGAACGGTTGGTTTCCGTACGGCTTTTTTTATACCTCGTTTAGGTAGTTGTTTATGTATTTACAAGGTTAGCCA
Organism: Candidatus Scatosoma sp.; assembly: GCA_045611525.1. GTDB lineage: Bacteria > Bacillota > Clostridia > Christensenellales > Borkfalkiaceae > Scatosoma. The sequence goes on from JAZKXK010000121.1 coordinate 4,848, forward strand.
AGCCAACACTTGAACATTTGAACAATTGTTCAAATGTTCAAGTGTTGTTAGAGCGTGTATGCCTGAATGGAAAGGGTAGGTTTGGGGTGGGGGATAAACCTTTTGCAAGGTTGACTAATAAGAAAAAGTTATATATTTCGTCTTTTTTTATATAAATTTGCTTTGAAACGGTTTACACGGAAAGAATACTGTGCTATAATATTAACGAATATTATAGCAAGGAATGAAAAACTATGATGGAAGAAAATGTTGCGGCGATTGCGACTCCCGCAGGTAAGGGCGGGGTGGCGATTATCCGTATCAGCGGTAAAAACCCGTTGGATATTGCAAAAAAAATGTTCTACCCCGCAGGGAAAATCAAGGTAGAGGATTTCGAACCCTACCGTATGTATCCCGGACGTATCGACGGGGGGAGCTTCGAGGACTACGGCTTGTGCGTGTATTTCAAAGCGCCTGCAAGCTATACGGGCGAGGACGTTGTGGAATTTCAATGCCACGGCGGGGAAAGTATCGCCCGCGGTATTTTAAAGCAAACCCTTCGCTTGGGCGCAAAATCGGCGGGGAAAGGGGAATTTACCAAACGCGCGTTCTTAAACGGGAAAATGTCCTTAGCGTCGGCTGAGGGCGTTGCGGATATGATTAACGGCGAATCGGAAGCGGAAGTCAAGGCAGGGTATTTGCTGTACACAGAGAAGCTGACGAACAAAGTGCGCGATTTGCAGTCCCGTTTGAAAACCTTGCTTGCAGGTATCGACGTGTCCGTGGACTATCCCGAAGAGGATATCGAAGAGCAGCATATCGAGGAATTGAAAGGAGAGCTTCACAAGCTCACGCGGGAGCTGTCCGTTTTAATCGAAGGCTACGGCGTAGGCAGGAAAATAAAATCGGGGGTAACGGTTGCCATTTGCGGTAAACCGAACACGGGCAAAAGCTCGCTGCTCAACCGTTTGCTCGGCTATGATAAAGCCATCGTATCTTCCGTGGCAGGGACGACCCGCGACGCCGTAGAAGGCACGATAGAAATCGAGGGCAGGAAGTTCAACCTCTACGATACGGCGGGCGTGCGCGAAAGCGGAGATTTTATCGAAAACATCGGCATCGAGCGCGCGGAGTCCATCATCAAAAGCGCAGATGTAGCAATTTTCGTTGCGGATATGTCCCCGCAGGGCGGTATGGACGAAGAGGATATCCGCGTTTTGGAAATGGTCAAGGGCAAGCCCTTAATCAAGGTGCTGAATAAAGCGGACTTAACCCGCGACGAAACGGAAACGGACGCGGACGTGCATACCTCGGCGGTAACGGGCGAGGGGATTATGCGGCTCAAAGCGCTTTTGTTTGAAAAGAGCTTTGGCGCAAGAAGCGAGGACGCGGCGTTCCTAATCGAGGAACGGCATTTCGACGCGTTAAGGCGGGCAAACGAGAGCTTGAAAAAGGCAATATCGGCGTGCGCAGTCGCGCCGTTGGACTTGATAGGCATAGACGTAAAAGAGGCGTGGGACGCGCTGGGAGAAATCACGGGTGAAACGGCAACCGAAGCCATCATTCAGGAAATTTTCGAGAAGTTTTGCGTAGGCAAATAACGGGGGACGATAGAACGAGAGGACAAGTTTATGGTCAATCTGGAATTATACAGAGTATTCTATACAGTGGCAAAATGCGGCAGTCTTACCAAGGCGGCGGAGGAGCTGTATATCTCGCAGCCCGCCGTATCGCAATCGGTAAAGCAGCTGGAAAATCAGCTTGGGATTAGCCTTTTCAACCGTACGCATAGGGGTATGGAGCTTTCCGCGCAGGGCGGCAAGCTGATATTCCCCGAAGTCGAGCGCGCGCTCGGGCTTTTGTACGAAGCGGAAAACCGCATTGCGGAGATGAAAGCCTCGGCAACGGGCGTTATCCGTATCGGTGCAAGCGAAACGATTTTCAAGTACTTCCTCGCGGATAAAATCGTGGATTTTCACGAGCGTTTTCCCGCCGTTAAAATCGAGCTTATGGAAGATTTTACGCCTGATACGATTGAAAAGTTAAAGGCAAACAAATGCGACGTTGCCTTCGTCAATCTGCCGATAACGGTGGGGACGGAGTTGACCTTGCGCGGGAACTGTATGCGCTTAAACGATATTTTTATCGCGGGCAATAAGTTTGAGGAACTCAAAGACAAGCCGCCTATGTCCTTGTCCAAGCTCAAAAAATATCCCCTGATTATGATGGATAAAAACACGGTGGCGCGGCGCAGCTTGGACAATTTCTTAGGCGCGCACGGCGTCGAGCTGCAGCCCTCTATCGAGGTCGGTAGCTGGGATTTGATGAAACGCTTGGTAGCCCGCGGTATGGGGATAGGCGTTATTCCCAAGGAGTACGCTTCTCGTCAGCTTGCGGAAGGGAAAATATTCAAAATACCCAAGTCGGAGGCCAAGCGGT
>JAZKXK010000122.1:0-3975 GCA_045611525.1 Candidatus Scatosoma sp.
CATTCGAACACCTGCCCTTTTTGCGCCTTTCTGCCGTTGAGGAAGTCCCCGCCCGACATACGCTTTCCCCCTGAAGCCTGCACTTCCAGAAGCTTAACCCCGCCGTCTTGGCACTTGACGACCAAACCGCGCTTGGGCTTATCGTACAACACTTCGCCTACTTTGCAAGCGGAAAATTCCGCGCTTTCTTCGGGAGTAAATTCCACCCTTTCCGCGCGGTAAATATTCATTTTTTCGCCGTTTAACAGGGCGTAAGCAATGGGCGCGGGGTTCATTCCGCGCACCAAATCCACGATTTCCTTGGCGGGTTTGTCAAAGGAGATTTTCGCGTGCTCCTTGCCGATTTTTCTAACCACGCCTACCCCCTCTTCTCCTTGCGGCGTGAGGGTGTAATTCCCGCTTTTAAGCATTGTAACGGCGCTCACGATAAGCTCCGCGCCGATAAGGGAAAGGCGGGCAGAAAGCTCGCCGTAGGTTTCTTGCGGGAGAATATCCGTCTTTTCAACGCAAAGAATATCCCCGCAATCTAACCCTAATTCCGTTTTCATGATACAAACGCCCGTTTGCGTTTCGCCGTTTACGATACAGCTTTGAATGGGGGACGCTCCGCGGTATTTGGGGAGTAGCCCCGCGTGGATATTCCAAACCCCCATAGGGAATAAATCCAACACCTCTTGGGTCAATATTTGGCCGTATGCGCAGGTAATCATAAGGTCTGCGCCAAAAGCCTTCACCGCCTCGGTTTCCTCGCGGATTTTAACGGGCTGGAGCACGGGAATACCAAGCTCCAACGCCGCCGTTTTGACGGGCGGGGGCGTGAGAATCCCCTTTCTGCCCTGCGGTTTATCCGTTTGCGTGATAACGCCCGCCACTTCAAAGCCGCGGCGTATTAAGTTTTTCAAGGGTTCAACCGCAAACTCAGGCGTACCCGCAAATAGAATTCTCATAAAACCTCTTTTTATGTTTGCCTGACGGCAAACGCGATATATTTACTTCATAAATGCGATATGCAAGGCTTTGCCTTGCGTGGTTGTAAATATTTCCACTACGCGAGCTTCGCTCGCATATCGCACGAGCGCAGCGAGTATATCGCTTGCCGTAGGCAAATATCGCGCTTGAAAAGCATATCGCGTTGCGTTAGCAACTTATCAATTCTTCTCAATATGGCTTGCCTTGTCGATATACAAAATCCCGTCCAAATGGTCAAGCTCGTGGCAAATGGCGCGCGCAAAAAAGCCCTTGGCTTTTACGATATGCTTTTCCCCGAATCTATCTTGATAGGATACGGTTACCTTCATAGGTCTGGAAACGATACCGCTTTTCCCGCGCACGGAAAGACAGCCTTCCCAGCCCGACTGTTCCCCCTTTTGCTGAACGATGACGGGATTGATAAATTCAAAATACCCCTCTTCCACGTCCACCACCGCAAGACGGCGCAAAATCCCCACTTGGGGGGCTGCAAGCCCTGCGCCCTGTTCCTTTTTCACGGTGTCCTTCATATCGTCCAAAAGAGCGTGCAATTTTTCGTCGAACGCTTCCACGGGAAAGCATTTTTGGCGCAACACCTCGTCGCCTACCTGCACTACGTTTCTAATTGCCATATTCTTTTCTCCTTAACTCAAATTCGTCGGATTTTCTTCTACGCTGACCAGCGCGTCGCGGTTTCTTGCCTCGGCGCATATCGCGTAAATCTCAGGCAAAACGCCGGTATCCGCAAGGCGCATCAGCACTTGATAGCGGTATTTGTTTTGTATGCGCTTAATGGGCGCGCGCATTTTGTTGAAGAATAAGAATTTCTCCGTATTCTCCGTGTACAGCCTTTCCAAGCCCGTGTACACTTCCCTTAACGCCTCGATACATTTTCTATCGTCCTCGCCCGTTACCAGTACCCGCACGATTTTGGAAAAGGGCGGGAACGCCATCGCCGCGCGTAGGGAAATTTCGTTTTCGTAAAATCCCTCGTAATCGTACGAGGTCGCAAAACGCAGCACCTCGTTTTCGGGGTCGAAGGTTTGCAAAACCACCTTACCCTGCTCCTCGGCTCTACCGCTTCTGCCCGCTACCTGCGTGATAAGCTGGAAAGTCCTTTCCGCGCTCCTGTAATCGGAAAAATGCAAGCTCATATCCGCGTCCAAAATCCCGACCAAGGTAACGGACGGGAAGTCGTGTCCCTTGGCTATCATTTGCGTGCCGACGAGGATATCCGCCTTTTTCTCGGCAAAGGTTTTTAAGATTTTATAATGCCCCTCTTTCCCGCTTGTGGTGTCGTTGTCCATACGAATGACGCGCGCCTGCGGGAACATTTTTTGCAAATCCGCCGCTATCCTTTGCGTACCCGTACCCGCATACGAAAGCTTTCTCCCCCCGCAGTCGGGACAGGCGGACAGCATATTGTATTTCGTACCGCAATAATGGCATTTGAGGCAGTTCTCGTCCCTGTGATAGGTCAGGGAAACGTCGCAAGCCTCGCACTTTGCCACATACCCGCATTCCTTGCAAATCACCGTTTGCGAATACCCCCTGCGGTTGAGGAAAAGTATCGCCTGCTTGCCCGAAGAAAGGCATTTGGAAAGCTCGTCTTTCAGCGCGCTTGAAAAGGAAGAATTATTCCCCCTTCGCACTTCCCTTCGCATATCCGCGATAATAATTTCGGGCAGGGGGCGTTTGTTGATACGCTTTTCCATACGAATGAGGGAAAATTCCCCGTCCTTTGCCCGTTTATACGTTTCCGCCGAGGGCGTTGCGCTCCCCAGCACTAATTTGCAACCGTTTTTCTTGGCGCGGAGATACGCCACGTCAAAGGTCGTGTAGCGGGGCGCGGATTCGCTTGCGTAGCTGGAATCATGCTCCTCGTCCACGATAATCACGCCGAGGTTTTCAAGAGGCGCGAAGATTGCACTCCTTGCACCGATGGCGATTTTCGCCTCGCCCGTGCGCAAACGCCACCACTCGTCAAAGCGTTCGCCTGCGGAAAGCCCGCTGTGCAAAATCGCCGCGTTTTTGCCAAACCTTGCCCGAAGCTGAGAAAGCATTTGCGGCGTGAGGGAAATTTCAGGCACTAAAAAGATAGAGCTTTTCCCTTCCTTCAGGCACTCGGCAATCAGGGTAAGATAAATCTCCGTTTTCCCGCTGCCCGTAACCCCGTGCAAAAGCTGTACCGTGCGGGGGTCGTTATGAATAGTATCCACCGCGCGGGCTTGGTCGGGCGTGAGCGTGCGCTCCACCCTTTCAGCGTTCACGCTTTTATACGGGTCGCGTAAAATTTGTTCCTTAGTGATGACGGCGTACCCCTTTTTCTCCAAAGCGGAAACCCCGCCGGGGAAAAGGGAATTTACATACGCGCAGTCCGTTTTGCCGTGTTCCTGCAAATACAACGCCGCGCCAAGCTGGTTTTTCGCCGTTTTGGCAAGCTTCATATCCTCTACCGCTACGCAAAGCTCGGCGTAGTTTCTCATCAGCTCGCGCACCTTGCCCGTGCGCATTTCCGCGGGCAAAAACAGTCGCAAAGCCAGGGCTTTCGGCACACGGTAGCGCGCCGTCAGTTTTTCGGCTAAGGAAAGACACTCAGGGGTCAGCGCAGGCAGTTCGTCCTCGTAGGGAATGACCTTTTTCAAGCGTTCGATAGGTAAAGAAGAGGTTTCCTTTACCCGCATAACGAAGCCGGGCAAGGTTTTCCCGCCGAAGGGCGCGCGGACGCGGCTGCCGACGGCTACGCCGTCGTCGCACAAATAATCGAATATTCTGTCCGTTTCGCTCGCCGCAATATCGACGATAACCTCTGCTATCATATGCCCGCCCTCAAAAGTTTAGGGTCAAGGGACGCAGGGGCAAAGCCCCGCAATCATCTGCCCCATAAAAAGCAACCGTTAGGTTGCGCCTTTCACGCCTGCGGCGTTGTTTCGTTGCAACGCAACGAAAAATCAAATTGCCTCGGTATGCCGAGGCAATTTCGTTAGTCCTTTGCTACGACAACCC
>JAZKXK010000123.1:0-5150 GCA_045611525.1 Candidatus Scatosoma sp.
CGCATAGGGAAGCACCTTATAGTACAATTCGGGGTTTTCCTCTAACATAAACTTGATTTTATCCTCTTCCGTAACGGTGATAAACTCCTTAAAGCCGAGAATATCGCCAAGCGCTTCCTCATACTTTTCCGTACGCGAGAGCGCGCCTTGAGTAATCAACCCGCACGCGAAAGAGAAGATACAAAGCAAAATCTTCTCGTACCCGGTCATAATATGCCTTACGAACGCCAACGAGAATACCAAAGTGGAAAGCGTGGCAACCAACCATTCCAAAGAAAGTATGCCAAAGCGTTTTCCCGCCTTCCATTTATAGCGGTAGTTTTCCGCGAAATAGCCGATGACGGCGTTTAAGGCAAGAGGCGCGCAAAGGGCAATGCCTAAAAGGTTGGCATATCCCCCGCCTATACGCCTGCTCATCAGCAAAGGTACGAAAAACGCAAACAGCGCGCCTAAGACCGCCCCGCCGATATATCCCAAAACCGATTTACTCTCGTACATGGTAGGCGCTTGCGGAACTTGCTTAACCGCAATTTGCGAGGACGAGTAAAAATCGCCCGCAATATCCGACACCTTGACCTTATCCCCGTTTTTGAACAAACCGTTAAACAGGGTTACTTGATGGATAGGCGTATCTTCGGGCAATTCCTGTACCCGTTTTATCAAAACGGGGTCGTCCTCGTCCGTGAGGTCGATTTTCAAATATCCCTCGTTGGCAAAGTAATATACCATAGAGGTTATATCCTCGTTATTCACCGCGCCGTCCAGCCATTTGCCCATTTGCATAGGGTCCATCTTATCGGGGGCGGTAAGATTGACGACGGTAATCATTTCTCTTTTCTTTTTAGTAAAGATAAGCAGGACAATCGCCAAAGCGCCGCAAGCGATACCGCCGAGCGCGATTTTCCAAATATCGCCCGTGAACAAACGGCTCGCCGTATAGCCTTTCAAAACGCCGTCGGGCAGGGTAAATTCAAGCGTAAGACCGCCCGCTACCCTTTCGTCGTACGCCCCGCTTTGGGAAACTTTCAAAAGGGGCGCAGACATAGTGATAACTTTTCCGTCCTCGCTAACCAAGATTTCCACCTCATTGTCCGTTTCCGCACCGAAGATATCGCTGTAAACCTCGTAGCTTATAGGCTTTTCAGGCAAACGCACCGTTGCGGTAACGTTATGCAAATCCACCGTCCAGCCAAAGCCGATTAAATCGATAATCATACCGTTTGGAATATCGTCCGCGCCGATTTCCATGGTATAGGATATTTGATAATCGCGGACGACGCCGGCTCCCGTGGGTAATTCGCAAAGAATATCTAAAAAGGCACCATCTTCGCTATGCTCAACGTAATAAGCAAACCCGTCCACCTCACAGCTTGCCTGAATATCGAAGTATCTATCCCCTTCTAAGGGAAGACTGCGTGTGAATACAGAACCTTTTTTAAGGGCTCGCATAGAAATCCATTCCTGTACCTCGATTTTTCTATCCTCGCGCACGGTCATATCCACCGTATACTGTTCAATACGCATATAATCTCCGCTGTCGGCGCTTGCGGTGTCAACGCTCGTGAAAAGGCTAAACAAGGACAGGAAAAGCAGTAAAATGGCAAGAAGGCACGCTTTAAGCGCGCCTTTTGCATTTGTTTTGAAAATCGTCTTTTTCATTTTCGTATTTTAGAAGGATACCTTTACGTTTTTGCGTTCTTCTTCGCTGTCAAGTTCAAAATAGCTCATCTTTTCATAGCCTTCGCCCATACGCTTGCCTACGATGCAGGCAGGGAAAAGCTGCAGCTTGGTATTGAAGGTCTTGACCACGCCGTTATAGTAGCGTCTTGCGCTCTCCAGCTCGCCTTCGATATTTTTAAGCTGATTTTGCAAATCGAGGAAGTTGGTGTTCGCCTTCAAATCGGGATAGTTTTCAGAAACCGCGCTGAGGAAGGTACGAAGGGAAGAAGTAAGGTTGTTGGCAGCCGCCGCCTTTTCCTCTACCGTTTTCGCGCCAAGCGCGATATTGCGCGCAGCAACTACCTTTTCCAAGGTTTCGCTTTCGTGCTTTGCATAGCCCTTAACCGTTTCCACGAGGTTGGGGATAAGGTCGTAACGCTTTTTCAAGTACACGTCAATGGTCGAAATCCCCTCTTCCGCTTTGTTCTTCAAACGAACGAACGCGTTGCGGGTCTTAATCCACCAAGCCACGAGCGAAATCGCGAGAATGACAACGACAACGCCGATAACGATACCTACGATAGCGCCCGCACTTATTAACAAAGAATGTAACATAGTTTTTTCTCCTTTTTGAGATTGATTATCTACATTATATCACTTTCAAAGGCGCTTGTCAATAAATAAAAAGAAAAAAACGGATTTTCTCGATAGCCACGAAAAAATCCGTTTTCCCTTTGTAGCTTACTCAGCGCGTCTGCTCTTGAGCCACAATACGCCGTCCGTAATAATCGGCGAAAGAATGAGCCAAAGAGCCGCAAGCGCGATAATCGAATATACGATAATCGAGCCAGCCGTACGCGCGCCCGCAAATACCGTAGACACCAAATTGAAGTTAAACAGTCCAAATAAACCCCAATTGATTGCGCCGACGATAACCAAAATATAGGCGATAATGTTCGCAATACGCATAATCGTTTCCCTCCTACAAGCAGTATGCCCCGCCCCAAAGGAATTATGCGTTTTCAATCAAGCAAATACGTTACTCCGTGCGAAGGGCGACCACGGGGTCTTTCTTCGCCGCCGCCTTTGCGGGAATCAAACCGCTGATAAGTGTGAGCGTAACGCTGATAACGACCATAATGATTGCCGAGCTGAACGGTAAGGACGCGAGGGTCGCAATCCCCGTCAAATACCCAAGCAAGGCGTTGATACCGATGGAAAGCAGATAGGTTACGGCAACGCCGAACACACCCGAGGCAAGCCCGATGATAAAGGTTTCCGCGTTGAAGAGGTTTTTAATATCCCGCTTTCTCGCGCCGAGCGAACGCAATACGCCGATTTCCTTGACCCGTTCTACGACGGAAACGTAGGTGATAATCCCTATCATGACCGAGGATACGACAAGAGAAATTGCCGTAAACGCCACCAAAACGTAAGTGATTGCGTCCAAAATCGTTTCCACCATAGACATCATCATACCCACCGTATCGGTGTATTTCACCTGCTCGTCTACGCCGTGGGTATCGTTCCAAGCGTCAAGGTGGTTCAAAATACTTTCCTTCGCATCGAAATTGCGCGCGTAGATATAAATCCCGTTTACCGTCTTAAGCGCGCCAACCGAACGCAAAGCGCTGTCGCCGTAGAGGAAATACCACGATTTAAGCTGCTCCAAAACGGGATTGACGGGCGCTCCGTCCTCGCCGTCCCCTTTCGCCATAGATTCGCCCGACATGTAGCTGTCCTCCAAGGTCGATGCCGCGCGTTTGAAGTACTGCACGTTGTCTACGTTGGTAAGAAATTCGCCGAACTGTTTAGAGGCTTGCGCGTATTCGGGCGTATTCTTATCCAAGCTGGACATGAGCTGGAATATCGCGTTAAATTCCTGCACCTTGAGCGATTGAATTTTAAGGAAGTTGGAAATGGACGAATTTGTATTCGCTTCCAAGAAATCGTAGTAAAGCCGTTCGGTCAAATACAAGCCGCCCGAACCCAAGCAACCGTAATTCAAGCCCTCTTTCAAACGGAGCACGCCCGTAATGGTAATCTCCGTACCTTTGTCTGCGCCGATATTTAATTCCGCGCGTCTGCCCATGTAATCGTAGGCGTACGAGCCTAAAGGATCGCTCGATTTGACATACACCGCGTCGTTATGGTTGAGCATGAACTTCTTACCAAGGATTTTATCAAAGGGAATCATGAGCTCTTCCAAATTTTCCGTGCTCTCGCCCTCTTCGGGGAAGAGGTTCAAGAACTCTTCTTCGCCGATAAAGCCAAGCTGCGCCAAGGTCAAGTCCGTCATATCGTTATTGCTGCCGATGACGAGTACCGCCTCGTTCGCGGCGCTGGGGAAGCGGCTGTTCTCTCCGCCGATGACGTCGTATTGCTGTAATACGTATTCCCCGAAATCGTCCGCATTCACGTCCGCAGTCCCCGGCATTCTGCCGTAGATAGTACCCAGGTAATCGACGAGATAGGCAAGGTTGGCGTATTTTTGCTCCTGCTGCGTAAGCTTTAAGGTGTAGTAAGCTTTGAGCGCGGAAAGAGACATAACAGCCGTTTCCTTTTGACCCGTTTCCCCCTCTACCTCTACTTGGGTGAAAAGGGAATTGTTCAAGCTCAAGCCCGTGTCGTATACGATAGCGGAATACCAGCTCTCGTCCATATTTTCGACGTAGGAGAGGTATTCCTCGGAAAGGTTGTTGGTAACCGTCATACCTTGGGCAATGTTCGTCAGGAAGGAGTTGACGTATACCTTATCCCCGATTTTGTCCAAATCGGGCAAATCCTTCGCCGAATTCATACCCGACATAATCGCGCCCACGTCCAAAGTCGTTTCCGTGATTTCCAAGGGCGCGGAGGAGAGCATATCCTCTTGCGTTTTCAAAATATAGCCGTTAAAGCCGTTGGAGAGCGCAAGCACCAAGCAAACGCTGATGATGCCGATACTGCCCGCGATACTCGTAACCGCCGTACGCCCTTTCTTCATCGCAAGGTTTCTTGCGCTCAAGCCCAGCGAGGTCTTAAAGGACATAGACGAGCGTTCTTTTTTCTCTTTCTTTTTCTTGCGCTCGACGACTTCTATCTTCAAGTCCTCGGCGTCCTCATCCTTTTGCGCCACTTCCACGGACAAGGTATCCTTAGGCGCGCTTTCCAAAACGAGCACTTCCTTGCCGTTGGCTTTGATTACCGTTTCCTTGCGTTTTTGTTTTTTGGCTTTTTTCGCGGGGACGGGTTCTTTCTCCTCGCCCTCGCCGTCGTAGGGATTGCTGTCGTCAATCACCAAGCCGTCCTGCAGGCGCACGATACGGGTGGAGTATTCCTCGGCAAGTTCGGGGTTGTGGGTAACCATAATGACCAAGCGTTCGCCCGCGATTTCACGGATAAGGTCCATAATTTGCACGCTCGTTACCGTGTCCAAAGCCCCCGTAGGCTCGTCGGCAAGCAAAATTTCGGGATTGTTGACAAGGGCGCGCGCAATCGCCACGCGTTGC
>JAZKXK010000124.1:0-7442 GCA_045611525.1 Candidatus Scatosoma sp.
TTTTCCTGAAAGAAGCAAGGCTCCCGCCTGCATTTCCTTTGCCTGCGCGTACTGCTTCGAGCCTTTCTCCACCTTGGAAAGCTCGTTTACCGCCCGTTCGCACTCGCCCGCCTTTAACAGCTTTGACCCGATATCCACTTCGCGGGTATAGTCGGCAAGCCAAGGCGGATGCACGAAACGCAATTTACTCTTTTTCGTTGTGGCAAAGGCGTCCACGATATCCATTTTTACTTCTTCGGGCAGGGTATCGTCCACGTCGATTAAGCGGTTGTAGTAATAGGCGGAAATGCTGTCGTTCCCGATATGCAAAAAGTTCACCGCCAGCCCCTCGTAAATTTCGGGCGCGTCCTCTTCGCGCGCCCCGTCGAGAAATTGAAACCACCATTTGATTGCCGAACCGCGAAGCTCCATTGCCTCGTAAATGTCGCAAAGGCGGACGAAAACTTCCCCGTCGCCCCCGTAATTTTCGTATTCGCGATACGCAAAACGGAGCGCGGAGAGAAATTTCCCCTCGTTATAAAATTTATCGGCAAGCGCGCTGATATTCCTGCGGCTCAAATCGATTTTTTTAACCTTTTGTTCTCTCATATTTAAGTAAACAGCTTATCCGCGTCCTCGTTTGTAAATTCGTAATCGGTGTTGCAATAGTGGCAATGCACCTTCACCGCGCCGTCCTCTTGAATAATGCGGCGCATACCTTCTTCGCCTAAGGAAACCAAAACGCGGGTCAAATACTCCCTTGAGCAGTTGCATTTATAGACAGCCGTTCTCTCTTCCCAAACGGAGAATTCTTCCTTAAAGTGTTCCTTTGCGCAAGCGAACACACCTTTTTCCTTTACGCAGGCAAGCAGGCCTTTTAAATCTACTCCCGCTACCTTTTCTAAAGTATCCTCGTCGGCAAAAGGCAAAGGCTGCAGCGCGATTACCCCCGCAAACTCGCACCTGCCCCCCTCGTTTACTTCTACGAGGGTACAAATACGGGTGGGGAGCTGCTCGCTCGAACGGAAATATTCCTCAAAGCCCTTATCCATATCCGCGCCCTTGGGAAAGGCGCAAGCCCCCACGAACGGACGGCTGTACCCGTCGTCGCGGATAATGGTAACTGTGGCGTTTTCCATACATTCTTGCCCCGCCGCTAAGGCAGTGTTGTCGATATATCCGCGCATACGGAGCTGTTGATTGCCCGAAACGGCAATTTCTCCGCAAGCCCCGGCCCCCTTTAAGGATAAAGAGATTTCTCCCCGTTCTCCTTTTAAGCAAGCACTCATAAAGGTCATTGCGGACAACGCTTTACCGAAAAGCCCCGTCGATACGTGCGAAAGCGCGTGCAACCGCGCGCCCTCTTGCACGAGCGCGGTGGTGTCTGCGAGCGTTAACGATACCTGCCCGCCGTAAATTAAAGTACGCAAAAGATTTGCCACGAAATCACCTCTTTTTCGCTAAAATACAAAGCCTGTCGCTTATGCTTTTGTCCTCGCCCAAATGCCCGCAAACGTCTACCGTTTCAAAACCGTTTGCCTCTAACGCGGAGCAAAGCTCGTCTTCCGTATAGATATACTGTCTATGCGTTTCGTCAAAGCGGTTAAATTCCCCGTCTTTCTCCTTGACAAAGAGGGTAACCTCCATCGTTACGCCGTCCTCCTCCTGCCTGTTAAAGCTAAGATAGGTAATATCCTCTCTATCGTCCGCGCAAACAGTATTTGCAATTTTTTGCTTGATTTTTCTCTCCGAGCTGATATCAAACAGGAAAATCCCACCTTTCACGAGCGCGCCTTTGATATTCTTCAAAGCGCTGTTCAAGCGGTTTTTGGGAATATAGTTGATACAGTCGTTAATCGCCGTAACGAAGTCAAAGCGCGCGGGGAGCTTGGTCTTGGCGATATCGCCAAGCAAATATTCGCTCCTGACCCCCTCTTTAAGCGCCATTTCCTGCGCAAAATCGAGCATTTGCGGGGAAATATCCATACCCGTCATCGCATATCCGTGTTTTTGAAAGGCACGGGTAAACCAACCGCCCCCGCAGCCGATATCCAAGCCCGAAGTCAAGCGGTAGGCGGAAAGACGCTTAATTAAATACTGCGACCAATTTTCATAGCCGCAGTCGTCGTTGAGATATTCAAACCATTTTGCAAGGTGGGTATAAGCCGTTTTTCCTTCCATAATCATACCTTTGACCGCAGTTAGTCGTGAATTGAAAAGCTTTGCTTTTCGTGAATTGGCTTGCGCCGTGAATTGAAAAGCGTTGCTTTTCGTGAGTTAGCTTACGCCGTGAATTGACGGCTGTACCGTCGTGAATTGCCGACAAAGTCGGCGTTATTGTAATATTCCCACAACGTCTTGCTTTGCAAGACAATTCACGTCCCGTAAGGGACAATTCACCTAAGTTTCACGTGAACGAAGTGAACAATTCACTTTAACATCTTAGGCGGTTTCAATTTCTTCTTCTTACTATCCGTTTCTTGAAGGGCGCGTTCACGCTCCTCGAATTGCTTGTTGTATTCGACGTAGCGAAGGTCGTTTTTGTGTTCTTCCGCATACGCCTCGGTATCCTCTACGATATTTTCCTTGCTCTCGCGCAGGCGCTTCAAGTCCTCTCGCGTGAACGATTGAGGCAATTCGTAAACCTGCAACGAATCGTCGATGGGCTTGATAGGCCGAGCCACCAAACGGGACTTGCCGTGCGCCAAAATCATACGTTGGTATTCTACGCCCGCCGCGCTGTCGCCGCCGACAAACCGAGGGCTACCGTCCTTGTTGTACATACCTCTGCCCACCTTCGCGCCCTCAAGTCTGGGATTGATATATTTGTCGAATACCCATTGACCGAAGTCCAGCCATACCAAAAGCGCATAAGCAAAGCCGCATAAGAACACGAAGAATACGCCTAACATCGTAAGCATAGTCCCGCCAATAATAAGGAGCAAGAAAGGCAAGCTTGCCAAAACGCCGAAGAATACCGTTTGCGGAAGCGTTCCTATTGCCATAAGAAAGGAGTTTTTCAAAAGTATAGGGAAACTCATAGTGTAATTTACCCCAAGCGCGATCATCCAAAAGGACATCATAAGGGACATAATAATCATAATATAGCTAAGCATTTGCGAAATGGTAAGCCAAACCTTTTGCGCTTTGGTTACGCCGTACGCGATATTAAGCGCCGCCATATCTAGTATAAACTTACCGACAAAGAGCGCTATACTCAAAAACAACGCCGTCTGCAACGCGTTTTTATAGTTGAGCTTAACGCCTTTCCAAAAATCGTTTGCAACGAAAATACCTTCCGTCCAAACCATATTACGAACGACGTACATACCGCCGGAAAGCCCTATCGATGCTAAAAACGAGGTAACGACAATACCAACGCACAAGGTGAAATCGCTTTGTATGGTAAGCCATTCGGCCCCCCCTGTCATTTCAGGCATAGCGGGATATCCCACCCCAAGATTTGCCCCAAAGGGATATACGATACCATTCGAATCGCTAATTAGATTGTTTATCAAGATTACCGCTAAAAGAGGGATAAAGAAAAGTAAAATCAAAAGATTTACTTTAAACAATTTACCGAAATTACCTTTAAAAATATCCCAAAACAACTGCCAACGGTTGGTCGGCAGGGTGCTTCTTGCATATTCTTCACTGCGCTCTTTGCCTTCGAGCATACGGGCTACAAACCCTTTTTTCTGTTGCGCCATATCATACTCCTTATTCATTCCTACCTATTTTACTACAAAATTGTGATTATTTCAAGGAATTTAAAGAAAAATTTGAAATTATTTCTTACAAAGGCGGGATTTTTTTTGCCGTAACGTGAAAATAGGCGAAAAAAGCTTTGACTTTTGCGTGTAGATATGTTACAATACCTGTGTAAATAGAGGCGCGGACGAGCATGAGTACCCTACCGCAAGCAAAGCCTAAGGGCAGGTTTTGCGCTTGCAGCGGTAGACGAAAGGGCATCGCCGCCGAAGCGCAAGCCGCCCCTTTGCGCTGGGCATACGGGAGAATACCCGTATGACTGTCACCGTCCGTGAAGTGCTATTTCGTTTTTGTCCGTGAATTCGGGCGTTTTGCACTATCATGACGGCGGAATACCCCCGTCTTTTATTTTTACTTTAAATTTTAAGGAGAGTTTTTATGAAAAAGTTTAACGTAGGCGTTATCGGCGCAACAGGTATGGTCGGGCAGCGTTTTATGCTCCTGCTTGCCAACCACCCTTGGTTCAACGTAACGGCGCTTGCCGCTTCTTCCCGTTCTGCGGGCAAGAGCTATACCGAGGCTGTAGGCGATAAGTGGGCTTTTGAGACCCCTATCCCCGAAAAGTACCGTTCTATGGTCGTTCTTGACGCAGAGGCGGATATGGATAAAATCGCAGCCGCGGTAGATTTCGTGTTTTGTGCGGTCAATATGGACAAAGCAAAAATCCGCGCCTTGGAAGAGACGTATGCGAAAGCGGAAGTTCCCGTCGTTTCCAACAACTCGGCGCACCGCTTTACTCCCGACGTGCCTATGGTCATTCCCGAAATCAACGATAACCATATCGAAGTCATCGCGGCGCAAAAGGCGCGTCTTGGCACGAAACGCGGGTTTATCGCCGTGAAGTCCAACTGCTCGTTGCAGTCCTACGTTCCCCTTTTGCACCCCTTGAAGAAATTCGGCGTAAAGGAAGCGGCGGTATGTACCTACCAAGCCATTTCCGGCGCAGGCAAAACTTTTGCCACTATGCCCGAAATTTTGGATAACATTATCCCCTATATCGGCGGCGAGGAAGAAAAGAGCGAAAAAGAACCCCTCAAAATTTGGGGGGAAGTGAAGGACGGCGAAATCGTTAACGCCACCGCCCCCGCAATCACGGCGCAATGCCTGCGCGTACCCGTTTCCGACGGGCATACCGCCGCGGTGTTCGTACGTTTTGAAAACAAGCCCTCGAAAGAAGAAATCTTGCAGGCTTGGGCGGATTTTAAGGGCGCTCCTCAGGAACTTAAGCTCCCCTCTGCTCCCGCGCAATTCCTCAAATACTTTGAAGAGGATAACCGTCCTCAAGCCAAGCTTGACCGCATGGAAGGAAACGGCATGAGCGTCAGCGTCGGCAGACTTAGAGAGGACAGCGTTTACGATTATAAATTCGTGGGACTTTCCCACAATACCTTGCGCGGAGCTGCGGGCGGCGCTGTATTGCTCGCCGAACTGCTCGCCGCAAAGGGTTATTTCGATTGATTGCACAACCAAAAGCATAAGGAGAATAGTATAACACTATGAAAGGTTTTTTTAAGGGCAGCGCCACCGCTTTGATTACCCCCTTTGACGAAAACGGAGTAAACTACGAGGTTTTGGGACAGCTCGTTGAATACCAAATCGAAAACGGCACGGACGCTATTGTTTTCCTCGGTACCACGGGCGAGCCTTCCACTATGTCCTTTGAGGAAGAACATATCCTCATGGACTACGCCGTAAAAAAGGTCAACGGCAGAGCCAAGGTTATCTTCGGTTGCGGCAGCAATAACACCGCCGACGCCGTTATGACGGCGCAGCACGCCGAAAAGTACGGAGCAGACGGCTTGCTTGCCGTTACCCCTTATTACAATAAATGTACGCAAAACGGTTTGGTAGCGTATTATCAGGCGATTTGCGAGGCGGTATCCATTCCCGTCATCGCCTATAACGTGCCTGGACGCACGGGCGTGGAAATCCAGCCCGCTACTATGGCGAAAATCGCCGACATTCCCAACATCGCAGGGATTAAGGATGCCGGCGGGAATATGAGTAAAACGATGGAAACCTTCCGCTTGGTTCGTGAAAAGTGCGACGTGTATTCGGGCGAGGACGCGCTCAACTTCCCCATTTTAGCGTGCGGCGGCGCGGGCGTTATCTCGGTTGTATCGAATATCGCGCCCAAGCAGGTAAAGGAACTTTGCACGCTTATTGAACAGGGCGATTTTGCAAAGGCAATCGCGTTAAACGATAAGCTTTTGCCCCTTGCGAACGCTTGTTTCGTGGAAGTAAACCCTATCCCCGTCAAAGAGGCGGTAAATATGTTGGGCTTTAACGCAGGCACTCCCCGCGCGCCTTTGACGAGGCTGGAAGAAGGTAACCGCGAGAAATTACGCTCTGCCATGGAAGCTTTCGGTTTGGAGTGTAAAGCATAATGGAAACGACGAGAATTATCCTGTGCGGCGCCTGCGGTAAAATGGGCGGCAACGTTCTCTCTTTACTCGAAAACGACCCTGCCGCTACGGCGGTTTGCGGGGTGGATTTATTCCCAAAAGAGATAGGTATGTCCGTAGTGAAGAGCTTTGCCGAGGTTAAAACCGACGCCGACGTCATCATTGATTTCTCTTCCCCTACGGGGCTTGTAGAACGGCTGGACTATGCAAAAAAACACGGACTCGGTATCGTGCTTGCTTCTACGGGTTTTAGCAAGGAAGACTTGGCTCTTATCGAGGAATATTCCAAATTCGTGGCTATTTTTAAGACGGCGAACTTGTCCCTGGGCGTGAACTTGATGCAAGCGCTTTGCAAAGCAGCGGCGCAGGTTTTGGGTACGGGGTTTGATATTGAAATCATCGAGCGCCACCATAACTTGAAAAAGGACGCCCCTAGCGGTACGGCTCTTATGCTCGCGGATAGTATCAACGAGGTTTTTGAAAGGCAAAAACGCTACGTGGGCGGCAGAGAAGGCATCGTCGGCGCAAGAGAACGAGACGAAATCGGGATTCACGCCGTTCGCGGCGGCACGATTGTGGGCGAACATGAGGTTATGTTCGCAGGCGAAGACGAGGTTATCACCATCACGCATAGCGCAAGCTCCAAACGAGTATTTGCGGCAGGCGCAATTCGTGCGGCGAAGTTTTTGAAAGGAAAACAAGCAAGCATGTACGAGATGAAAGACCTTTTAACCGAAGAAAACGCATAAAAAAATACGACAGCGGACGAAAGAAATCCCTTTTCGTCCGTTTCTTTTATAAAAATGCTTGCAAAAGTGTTTGACTTTCTTATGTGGATTTGCTATAATAAACTCGTTTCAAATAAGGCGTTGGTATTTTATTGTATTCGGGACACCGCCACCGGTCTTAAAGCAGTGATTTTTGAAAATCGCTGAACCCCTTGAAAAACCTGACAATTCGGGCGGTATACTTTTCCACAAAACGTTCGAAATAAGTGGCTTGACCACATGTTTGACCACTTACGAAAATAGATAAAAAACTGAAAAATCGAGGCGTAGCGCAGCTGGTAGCGCGTCGCGTTCGGGACACCCACAAGGGCTTTCCTTGGTAGATTTGTTCGAACCTCTGAACCCCTTGACAACACTGACAATTCGGGCGGTACACTTTTCTACAAAACGTTCGAAATAAGTGGCTTGACCACATGTTTGACCACTACGAAAATAGATAAAAAATTGAAAAATCGAGGCGTAGCGCAGCTGGTAGCGCGTCGCGTTCGGGACACCGCCA
>JAZKXK010000125.1:0-16265 GCA_045611525.1 Candidatus Scatosoma sp.
CATCGTCGCGCCGATGGGAAGTCCGCCGCCCAAGCCCTTTGCCGTGGTAACGACGTCGGGCATAATGCCGTACCCCATGTACGCGTACAGCTCGCCCGTGCGCCCGTTGCCCGTTTGCACCTCGTCTGCGATAAGGAGCATATCTTCCGCCCTGACAAGCCGTTCAAGCGCTTTGAGGTACTCCTCGTCGAGCGCGGTTACGCCGCCCTCGCCTTGAACGAGTTCTATCATCACGGCGCAGCATTTATGCTGTTTTATGAGCGCTTTTATATCGTCCAAACGATTCGCTTCGGCATAGACAAAGCCTTCCGTCATGGGCGTGAAATATTCGTGAAAAACGTCCTGACCCGTTGCGGAAAGGGTGGTGATTGTTCTGCCGTGAAAGCTGTTTTTTAAGGTGATAACCGTGGAATATTCCTTCCCCTTTTTCGTTTGCCCGTAATGGCGGGCAGCCTTAATCGCGCACTCGTTCGCCTCCGCGCCGGAGTTGGAGAAAAAGACCTTTTTCATACCCGTGCGAGTACAAAGCGCCTGCGCAAGCAGCGCGCACGGCTCGCTGTAATAGAGGTTCGAGGTATGTTGGATTTTGCCAAGCTGCGCTATTACAGCGTTTTTCCACTCCTCATCGCCAACGCCGAACGCGTTGACGGCAATCCCCGTGCCAAGGTCGATATATTCCTTGCCGTTGGTATCGTACAAAAGCGAGCCATATCCCTTTTCAAGCTGTAAAGGGAAACGGGCGTAAGTACCTGCGATATATTGTTTGTCAAGTTCGATAATGTTCATAATGGTTGCCTTATTAGATGAGATACAGTATAAAGCTTAAAGTTGACAGACGCGAATAGTTCAAGGAAGGCGCGGATTTGCCGACGGGAGTTTACTGAGCCGTAAACGGGCTAGGCAAAACGCAAGCCTGACGATGAAATGCGACGCATATACACGCTTTATAAAATTTTATTCCCCGAAGTAAACATCGTGCCTATCCCCTCGTCCGTTAAGGTTTCGATAAGGATAGAGTGCGGGATACGCCCGTCGATAATGAACACCTTCTTCACGCCGCGGCGGATTGCCTCGATACAGCATTGAATTTTGGGTATCATACCGCCGACGATAACGCCGTCGCGGATAAGCTTGGGCGCGTCGGAAACGTAGACCTTGGAAATGAGGGTGGACGGGTCGTCTTTATTATAGCAAAGCCCTACGGTGTCCGTCATAGAAATCAAGCTTTCCGCTTTGAGCGCGCCCGCAATCCTTGCCGCCGCCGTGTCCGCGTTGATATTGTAAGTATTGCCCTCGTCGTCGAAACCGATTGTGGAGATAACGGGGATATAGCCCTTTTCCAAAACGTCCACGATAGAGGAAACGTCCACGTCCGTGATATTGCCCGCAAAACCGTGGATATCGTCTACCTTTTCCGCCTTGAGCATATGTCCGTCCACGCCGCAAAGCCCGATTGCCTTACCCCCTTTGCTTTGCAAGAGGTTGACGAGGTTTTTATTCACCTTGCCCGCAAGCACCATTTGCACGATATCCATCGTTTCGCCGTCGGTTACTCTAAGCCCGTCGATAAATTGCGACTTTTTGCCGACTTTCGTAAGCATTTCGGTGATTTCGGGTCCTCCGCCGTGTACGAGTACGACTTTCACGCCGATAAGGGACAACAGTACGATATCCCCCATCACCGCTTCTTTGAGTTCCTCGTTAATCATAGCGTTTCCGCCGTATTTGACGACGATGATTTTATCGTAGTATTTTTGAATGTAGGGAAGCGCTTGGGTTAAGACTTCCGCGCGCTGCGCCGTGGTTAATTGATTGAGTTTTTCCATATTCATTTTGTCCTTATTCTAGATACAGTACGAAGCTTAAAGCGGGTAGATACAAGCAGTTCAAGGAAGGCGCGGATTTGCCGACGGGAGTTTACTGAGCCGTAAACGAGCTAGGCAAAACGCAAGCCTGACGATGAAATGCGCCGTATATACGCGCTTTCTATTAAGTACGATAATCTCCGTTTATCTTTACATAATCATAGGTCAAATCACAGCCCCAAGCGGTGGCTTTGCCCTCGCCGTCGTTTAAGGAGATAAGCACCTCGATTTCGCTTTGGAGTAAAATTTCTTTGGCTTGCTCTTCGCTGAAAGGCACGCCCGCGCCATTTTTACAAACGCAGATTTCGCCTTTCGCCGAACGGAAAGAAACGTCTACCTTGTTGACGTCCACGTCCGCGCCTGCATAGCCGATGGCGCAAAGCACTCTGCCCCAGTTGGCGTCCGCGCCGAACATAGCCGCCTTGAAAAGGGAAGAACAGATAACGGACTTTGCCACAATTTTGGCGATTTCTTCCGTTTTCGCTCCGTCTACCTTACATTCCAAAAGCTTGGTTGCGCCCTCGCCGTCCCCTGCGATTTTTCTGCACAAGTCCACCGTTACGGCGTGCAGCGCCTCGCAAAAGACTTCAAAATCCTCGCCCTCTTGCGTGATTTCTTCATTGCCCGCCTCGCCGTTGGCAAGGATAGAGAGCATATCGTTGGTGGAAGTATCCCCGTCCACGCTGACCATATTAAACGAAGTTTTGACGTCGTTGGACAAGGCTTTTTGCAGCATTTTTGCGGAAATTTTACAATCGGTGGTAACGAACACGAGCATCGTCGCCATATTCGGGTGAATCATACCGCTGCCCTTGGCAATCCCGCCGATACGGCAGGTTTTTCCGCCTACCGTGAACTCGAACGCAATTTCCTTGGGTTTGGTATCCGTGGTCATAATACCCTCGCACGCGAGGTTGCTGTTATCCCCAAGCCCTGCGACGAGCGCGGGAATCCCGTTTGCAATCGGCGTAATATCCAAAGGCTGACCGATAACCCCCGTAGAGGCTACCACGATATCGCTTGCGTTTATTCCCAGCTCTTTTGCAAGCAAAGCGCAGGTTTGTTCGGCAATCTCGATACCGTTTGCGTTACAGGTATTCGCGTTACCGCTATTGCAAATGACGGCGTGCGCTTTCCCGTCCGCGATATGATTCTTCGTAACGGCCAGGGGCGCGCCCTTGACGAGGTTTTGGGTATACCCCGCCGCCGCCGCCGCGGGGGTTTTGGTATAGATAAGCGCCAAGTCGCGTTTGGTTTTATTTTTACGGATACCGCAATGCACGCCGTTTGCCGTAAAGCCCTTTGCGGCGCATACGCCGCCTTGTATTTGTTTTAACATAGTTTTTCCTTTTATTTCATTCTTTTCCTTGCCGGAAGTCGAGAAACTAAGTTCCTCGTCAGGGGCGTGAGGGCGGAAGCCACCGCAAATCCGTACCCTTAACAGCAACCGAAGGTTGCGTCCTAAACGCCTTCGGTGTTGGCGCAAAACTGCGTTTTGCTTTTTAGGAGTACCCTTTCGCGAACTCTGCCCACACCCGCCAGAAAGACTTCCCGCTGTTTACAGTTCCAAACCTTCCGTTCTGTCTGCGCCGATTGCCATATTCATACACTCGATTGCCGCGCCGCTTGCACCCTTGCCCAAATTATCATACGAGGCAATAAGCAGTATTCTCTCCTCGTTGCCCGCTACGCTCACTTGCATATTGTCCTTATGCGACAGCGCAAGCCCCGATAAAAATCCGCCCTCGTCCAAGCTTTTTTGATAGCGTACCAACCCCCTAGCGTACTTTTTAGCGTACAGGCGTTTGATATCCTCTGCGCTCCCCTTGATTTGCGCTTTGAACAAAGGCACGGTTACCGTCATACCGCTGTAAAAATCCGCTACGATAGGACAAAATACGGGGGCGTGGGTCAAGCCCGTAACCGCTTGCATTTCTTTGAGGTGCTTGTGGCTTTGGGTAAGCCCGTACTGACGGGGCGCGCCAAGCAAGGGGTTTCTTTCTGCCCCTTCGTATTCGGCTATCATTTTCTTGCCCCCGCCGGAGTACCCCGTTATCGAATGACAGGTGATAAGCTCGTTTTTGTCCAAAAGCCCTGCCTCTATCAAGGGATAGACGAGCGCGATGAACCCGCTGGCATGACAGCCGGGTACGGCGATACGCTTAGAGGATAACACCTTTTCCTCGTGGTTTTTCGAAAGTTCGGGAAACCCGTACGCCCATTCGGGCAGGGTTCTATGCGCCGTGGACGCGTCTATCACCACCGTGTCGGGGTTATCGATAAGGGAAACGGATTCCCTCGCCGCGTCGTCGGGCAAACATAAAAACGCCAAGTCCGCCTCGTTTAGAATTGCCTTTCTTTCTTGCGGGTCTTTTCTTTTTTCATCGGGCAGGGTTAAAATCGTAATATCCTTACGCCCCGCCAAGCGTTCGGCAATACGAAGCCCCGTCGTCCCCGCGCTGCCGTCTATAAATACCTTTTTCATATTCTCTCTCTCATCGCCTTTACCTGCATACGCACGGACGCGGGCGAAGCCCCGCCAAAGCTGTTGCGTTTTTCTACGCAGGTTTCAAGGGAAATTTCCTTGTACAAGTCTTCCTCAAACAGCGGGCTGTATTTTTGATAGTCCGTAAGAGGCAAATCGTCCAAAACGGTATCCTTTTCAATACACTCGGCAACCAGCTGACCCACCGTCTTGTACGCCGTTCTAAACGGCATACCCTTTTTGGTCAAATAGTCGGCTAAGTCGGTGGCGTTGATAAAGCCCTTTTGCGCCGCGCGGTAGGCGTTTTCCTTCAATACCTTCATGGTAGCCACCATAGGCGCGAATACCTCAAGGCACATTTTCACCGTATCCAAGGCGTCGAAATCCGCCCCTTTATCCTCTTGCATATCCTTATTGTACGCCAAGGGCAAGCCCTTTAATACCGTGAGCATCGCCATTAAATCGCCGTACACCCGACCAGTCTTCCCGCGGACAAGCTCCGCCATATCGGGGTTTTTCTTTTGGGGCATAATGGACGAACCCGTCGTGTAGCTATCGTCTAATTCCACAAACTTAAACTCCCAGCTCGACCAAAGGATAATTTCTTCCGCAAAGCGGGACAGGTGGGTCATAATCAGCGCAAACGCCGACAAAAGCTCCACGCAAAAATCCCTGTCCGAAACCCCGTCGATGCTGTTAAAGGTAGGATTTCTAAACCCAAGCTTTTGGGCGGTAAATTCTCTGTCCGTGGGATAGGTCGTACCCGCCAAAGCGCACGAGCCTAAGGGGCTTTCGTTCATATTCTCTACGGCGTTTTCCACCCGCTTGATATCCCGAAGGAACATTTCCGCGTACGCCATAAGCTGGTGTCCAAAGGCGATAGGCTGGGCGCGCTGTAAATGGGTATACGCAGGCGCGATGATATCCGCCGTTTCCTCCGCCTTGTCTACTACCGTTTGGATAAGCTCTTTCAAAAGTGCAACGACGGTTTTCGACTCGTCGCGAAGGTATAAACGGATATCCACGGCTACTTGGTCGTTACGGCTTCTTGCCGTATGCAGGCGCTTGCCCGCGTCGCCGATACGCTTGGTCAGCTCGCTTTCGATGAACATATGAATATCTTCCGCGTTCTCGTCAAAAGCAAGCTTTCCGCTATGCAAATCCTCTAAAATTCCAAGCAAGCCGTCCGTGATAAGCTCCTTATCCGCATTCGATAAAATGCCCTGCTTGGCAAGCATAGCGGCGTGCGCGATAGAGCCTTGAATATCCTGCGCGTACATTCTGCAATCGAAGCGAATGGACGAGTTGAAATCGTCCGCTTTTTTATCGAGGGCTTTTTGAAACCGCCCCGCCCACATTTTTTCCATGAAAATCCGTCCTTTCAAAATACGCACTTTGCCTATCGCCCGAAAGCGATAGGCAAAAGTTTCGTTTATTTCTTCTTGTTTTCGTTGGCTTGGTTGACCTGCGCCTGCACCTTGATAGGCAAGCCGAAGAGGTTGATAAAGCCCGTTGCGTCCGCTTGGTTGTATACGTGGTCTTCGCCGAAGGTTGCAATCTCTTCCGAGTACAAGGAGTAATCGCTCCAAGCCCCCGCCTTGATGATATTGCCTTTATACAATTTCAAACGTACCTTACCCGTAACGTTTTCCTGCGTCTTATCCACGAACGCGGAAAGGGCTTCGCGCAAGGGGGTGAACCATTGTCCGTTATACACAAGCTCCGCAAAGCATACCGAAAGCTCCTGCTTTTTATGCGCGGTGTACTTATCCAAGCAAAGGGTTTCCAAATAGCTGTGCGCCGCGTAGAGAATTTCCCCGCCGGGGGTTTCGTATACGCCGCGGCACTTCATCCCCACAAGTCTGTTTTCCACGATATCCAAAAGCCCGATGCCGTTTGCCCCGCCTACCTTGTTGAGAGCAAGGATAATTTCCTTTGCGCTCATCTTCTTGCCGTCCAAAGCCACAGGTCTGCCCTTTTCAAATTCCAGCTCGATATAGGTGGGCTTATCGGGCGCCTGCAAGGGAGAAACGCCGAGCTCCAAGAACCCTTCCTTTTCATACAACGGCTCGTTGCCCGCGTCTTCCAAATCCAAGCCCTCGTGGCTCAAATGCCAAAGGTTTTTGTCCTTGGAATAGTTGGTCTCGCGGTTGATTTTCAAGGGTACGTTGTGCGCCTCTGCGTAGTCGATTTCCTCTTCGCGGGATTTGATAGACCATTCTCTCCAAGGCGCGATAATCGTCATATCGGGCACAAACGCCTTAATCGTAAGCTCGAAACGAACCTGGTCGTTCCCCTTACCCGTACAGCCGTGGCAAATCGCGTCCGCGCCTTCTTTCTTGGCAATCTCTACCATACGCTTTGCGATAACGGGACGGGCAAAGGAAGTCCCCAAAAGGTATTCCTCGTACTTCGCCCCCGCCATCATCGTGGGGATAACGTAATCGTCTACGAATTCGTCCGTCAAATCCTCAATGTAAATTTTGGACGCGCCTGTTTTAATGGCTTTTTCTTCCAAGCCCTCAAGCTCGTCCGCCTGCCCTACGTTCCCGCTGACCGCGATAACCTCGCAGTTGTTATAATTCTCCTTCAGCCAAGGAATGATGATAGAGGTATCCAAGCCCCCCGAATATGCAAGCACTACTTTTTTAATATCTTTCTTTTCCATAGTTTGTTCCTTCCTTTCATTCAATTTATGCACTCATTATACAACCCCAAAAACGCTTTGTCAAACGCTTTTATATATTAAAATATAAATATTTGAAAAAGTTTGTGAATATTTTTTGAATATATTGTATAATTGCATAAAATAATTTATAAAATGAGTATTTTGTATATTTTTATGCAAAAAAATCCGCTTGACAAAGCGGATTAGAAGGGGTATACTGTTAGTATGATGGAAAATTCGTTTGTCGTAAAACCTATCGCGTACATACGCACGGACTTTAAGGAAAAATTCGGCATTCCCCGCCAAAGCGGGCGCGCGCCCTCTTTATTTGCCAAAATCGTGTTCACGCCAGAATACCGCAGCGGCGAGGCTTTTCGCGAAATCGAGGGATTTTCCCATCTTTGGCTCTTATTCGATTTCTCGCTTGCGCACACGGCGAAGTTTTCCCCCACCGTCCGTCCGCCCCGTCTTGGCGGAGATAAACGGGTGGGCGTGTTCGCCAGCCGTTCCCCCTTTCGCCCTAATCCTATCGGGCTGTCCTGCGTAAAGCTCCTTTCCGTAGAGCATACGAAAACGGAAGGCACGGTGCTTATCGTATCGGGCGCGGATTTGCTGGATAACACCCCTATACTCGACGTCAAGCCATACCTGCCCTATGCGGATTGCATTCCCGAGGCTACGGGCGGATATACGGACACCCACCAAAAACGGCGGGCGGAAGTGGTGTTTCCAAAAGAACTGCTTGCAAAAATCGCCACGGAAAAACGCGCGGGGCTTTGCGAATGTTTGGCGGAAGACCCCCGCCCTTCCTATCAAGACGACCCCGAAAGAATATACGGCATGCGTTTTGCCGACTACGAAATTAAGTTTACGGTGGAAGAGGGTACGCTAACGGTCGTGAGCGTTACCGACCTTTCCCTTTGTTAAACAACGCGAGCGTACCCGCGCCCGAATGCGAGCCGATGACCGGCCCGATATAATTTACGGTGATTTTGGCGTTAGGGAAACGCGCTTTTAATAAGCCTTTCACGTACTCCACGTCCTCTATACAGTCGCCGTGGCTGATAAAGATAGGGCTGTCCTGCTCTTCCATGCTCTCCGTAAGCTCGTCCACGAGCGTATTGAGGGCTTTTTTTCTGCCCATAATCTTATTCCTAACGACGAGTTTGCCCCGCTCGTCCACGTACATGACGGGCTTGATTTTCAGGATAGAACCGATAACTGCCGTAGCCCCCGATATTCTGCCGCCGCGCTTTAAGTGGAATAAGCTATCCACCGTAAAGCGGTGGCAAATTTTTTGTTTTAGGGATTCGATATACGCAGCCGTTTCCTCTATCTCCGCGCCTGTATCCGCTTTTTTAATCAAATAATCAAGGAGAAGCCCCTGCCCCATAGACGCGCAAAGGGAATCCACGACAACGATTTTGCGTTTGGGGTATTTTTTAGAAAGCTTACGCTGCGCAACGAAAAAGCTCCCCGCCGTCCCCGAAAGCCCTGAGGAAAATGCCAAAACGAATACGTCTTTCCCCGCAAGCAAAAAGGGCTCTATGCGCCCGCCTGCCGTTTCCGCGGTTACTTGGTAGGTGGTGGGCATACTGCCCCCGCGGATTTTTTCGTAAAAGGCTTTGGGTGTGATTTTTTCCCCGCACTCGCCCTCGTAATTGATATTATCCATGGCAAAACCAAGAGGCACGCACTCTACGCCGTGTTTTTTTAAATATTCCTTGGGCATGTCGCAACCCGAATCGGTCAGGATTTGAAACTTTCTCGTCATACGCTCTCCTATTTCAAAACGTTGAATTTTTTTATGCGCTCCGCTTCAAAAGCAAGCTTTACGCTGTATGTACCGTTTTTGCAGGTAAGCTCCATACGAGGCAGACCGATAAGGTCGAAATATTCGTTGAACTTTTCGGCAAAATCTTGCAAAACGAGCGCCTTGCAACCCTCGCTCATCACCGATTTATCCGCTTGCAAAAGATTGTTTATCCTTGTAAAATCGTCCGTATGCATAATAACCTCTTTGATGAGTGAATTGAAAAGCGTTGCTTTTCGTGAATTGGCAACTTCGTTGCCGCTATTGTAATATTACCACAACGCAAACCGCAGGTTTGCAATTCACGCGCCGTAGGTTCAATTCACCCTCTTATAGCTTTTTCCTTAACACCCGCTTCACGTTCCCCCACAGTCCGCTGTATTTTTTGGTAACGTCGTACAGCTTTCGCCTGCCCGTTGTCAGGTTGCTTGCCAGCGTCCTAACCGCAGGGTGGATAGAGGAAAGCTCCCCCTCGCCGATACCGTAATCCTCCGGCAACAGCCCCAAAATCGGGGTTTTCAATAAATCGGCAATCTCTTTGGGGGATAAGCACTCCCTCGATAACAGCAAATCTCCCCTGTAACGGTTGACGACCACGGACAGCTCTTTGAGGTGATAGCTTTTGAGTAAGGTCAGCGCCTTGTCCGCGTCGCGTAAGGAAGAGAGGTGCGGAGTGGTTACGACGATTGCCTCGTCCGCGCAGGCGACGGCTCTGTGAAACCCGTCGTCCAAGCCCGCGGGACAATCCACGATGATGAAATCGAACTGAGGGGCAAGACTGTCCAAAACCAGCTTGACCGCCTGCGGGGATATATACCGTTCGGGGGCGGTGTTATTGCTGGCGAGTATGTATAAATTCCCAAAATCGGGGTGCTTGACGAGGGCTTGCTTTGCCCTGCACCGACCCTCGATAACGTCTACGATGTCGTAGGTGATAAGGTGTTCCACGCGGGCGCAAACGTCCACGTTATTCAATCCAAAATCCCCGTCGCAAAGGACGACCCTCTCTCCGCGCTCGGCAAGGCGTGCGGAAAGCGCGAGGGCTACCGTGGTCTTGCCCACGCCCCCTTTTCCGCTTGTAATTACGATTTTTCTTGCCATGTCCGCGCGCTCCCGCCTATGATATAGGTCATTGTAACGCTTTTCAAGAAAAGTATTTTGTCGCTTTTGGAACGTTTTTGTTCTTTTATGTAAAAAAGCTGTGATTTTGAAATCACAGCTTTTACATTCTCCACCCATTTTATGCAATTGTAAAGGTACAATACCCATTTGCAATCTTTATATAATATCTTGCGTTTCTGCTCCCTTTAAACGTTACCTGTTGCGAGCCTTGCTGGGTACCGCTTATTGCCGATACCAACTCTCCTTTTGCATCGTAAACGTAAGCGACGGCTTGTTGGCTGTCGGCAATGGTTACCGTAAGGTTTGCATTACTCGACGAATCGTAATAGTAATATATTTCTTCGCCCGCCGTAATCGTTTCAACGGGCATCTTGAAATTGGACTTTGTATAAACGGCATTGCTCATTTCCGTACCAAGCTCCCCTTTCGTCCAAGAAGCCGTATCAAAAGCATTGCCTAATTTTAAGCCTGTTAACGGGTTGGCGTATTTCGCAGATTTCGCGTATCCTATTTCCGTTGCAACCGCTTCCCAAACACCTTGTTCGTTGCGTTGAATCGTCGTTCGGTATATAGAATAGATATACGTGCCTTCAGGAATAGTCAGCGACCAACCGTCGCCCAAATCCACGCTCGTCGTATACAGATAATAGGTATCATCCGACCCGTCGGGGAATACGAGAATAAACGCTACTTTATTAGAAGCTTCCGTCAAGCTAAAATATTCGGTAATTCTATCGCTTTGCCAAATATCCATGCTGCCGAGCCTATCTGCATCACGCCAAGAGATAGACTTTCTGTCCGTAATTTCTTTAACTAAGTAGGAATCCTCGGTATTAAGACCTACGTTTTGCGTCGTACCGCCCGATACGTAAGTACCGTTTAAGATGTTATTGATCAGCGACTTATGGTTGCTGCCCGTTTCACTGTTATTAGGCAATTCTTCCGCGCCTTCCCAAGGCATTACGATGAGGTTGATGTCCATATCGATACTGCCCGATAACGCTTCGCTATAAAACCATGTGGAGTAGACTTTATAGCAGCCCCACGAAAAGGTAGCTAAGATACAAAATACTAAAATAAGTGAAATATATCTAATTCTTCTCATATCTTTCACCTATTTTATTGATAATGTCCCGTTCTCGGTCCATCCGACCAATACGCATTTGCACGAGCCATCTCTTGCAGGAAACGATACCGCTCTTCCTCTCGCTTTAAGACGATGGAATCGGCAATAGGCATCAAAATCATACAGCAAAGAATAAGCAACAAACAGATTAACCCCGAAGGAGATTGCATAAAGAATATAAAGCTCCCTACGTTAGGTACTCTTTCGCCGTAATAAATACTTTTCATCTGTTCGTATCTAACGGGGAAGGAATCGGGATAGTGGACGGCGTCCCCTTGCAAAAGGAAATAACGCTCGTTTGGATGTTCTTCGTTGGGTTCTTCAATGCCGACGATACGGTGAAACAGCAGCGTACCGCTGATATGCTCGTACACTACGATATCGTAGAGTTTAAGGTCTTCCTCTTTAGGAAGCTTATGAAGCAATACCACGTCAAAAAGCTGAAGCTGATTGTCTAAGTTGTTGGTAAAAAGATAGGTATTCTTCTCATATTTCTCCGACATAGACGTGGAAGCGACTACTTTTATCGCCGGTATATCCTTAACGACGCGGTTCCCCATACTGCTGGAAATGGCCACCAAGGCAAAAGGAATCGTGATAAAGAGGCAAATGACAATAGACGCAATCTTGGAGATTGTGCCTATAATGCGATTGCCTAATTTATATCTGTTGGATATAGATTTGATTATACGCTCATCAGCAAGCCCGTTTTTAATCATGCAAATCTTCTGTTTGCCGATATAAAAAATTAAAAAGGCAAAAAAGAAGGTTAATGAAACAAAAACAATCAAGCAAAGAAAGAACGTATACAGCTTAAAGTCTGTCATTTACGATTCCTCTTGAAAAGCTGCACGGTGCATAAAATACACCGTGCGCTTTTGTTAATACAATTAGTTGCCCGTTACTACTTCGCTAACGACGATTTTGATGGTGTAATTCTTTAATACGTTGTGGAAATCGTCGTTACTCTTCTTCGTGGGAAGCTTAACAGATTTCCCTTCACAGAAATTAAGCGCGCCGATGATTTGCGCTACCGTAAGCTCGGTCGTACCGGTAACGCCGTTGCCCTGAATTTCAATTACGTTGGCGCCGCCTGTTTTTGCCTGCAAAGGAACGACTTCTACTGTATTACCCTCTGAATCTACACCCTCATAGGTAGGTGCATCGGTGCCCGTATGAACAACGGTAACCGTAGCGATCATCTTGATACCCGTATCAGACAAGGACGAGTCCGCGCCTGCCGCAGGAATAAACTTTAACATGAATTTACCCGTACCGGTCAATTCAGCAACCCAGTCTTGCGTGCCCAAGTCGTCTACCAAGAATGCAACGTCGTTGGGAGTAGCGACGATAGAACCCTTATTCGAGTCCGTGTTCACCTGCGCCATGTTGATTTCACGCGTGATTTCGTTGGATGCCGTAGTGCCTTGCGCGTAGCTCCAAGCCGCGTATACGCTGCCGATGACCAGCATAAGCGCGATTGCGATAAGTGTGCTTAATTTTTTCATTATTTTAATCTCCTTTTTTGGGATTTAAGTTCATTATATCACAATAGCGATTTTTGTCAATAGCTTTTTTTGTTTTTTTATAGGATATCCATAGATTTTTTTGATTCTTGAAAACGAAAAAAGCGATTTAGCCAAAGCCAAACCGCCTTTTATATATTGTAAAATTTTATCTGTTACGCTTGCAAAGCTCCGCGCAAACTTCGGAAATTTTCACGCCCTTTACGTTCAAAAGCACCATAACGTGATACAATAAATCCGCCGCCTCGCTGACGACGATGCTCTTTTCCGTGTTCTTCGCCGCAATGACAAGCTCGACTGCCTCTTCGCCCACCTTCTTGCCGATACGGTCTACGCCGCGAACGAACAAAAAGCTGGTGTACGCGCCGTCCTCGGGGTTCTTCTTAACGTCCGCGATAATGCGCTGAAGCCTGCCGAACATTTCCCCGCCGATGGTGTTGTATTCCCCGACGACTTGACTGGTATAATCGCTGACCGTGTGTTTAGGGTCTACCTTGATAAGCAAGCTGTCCGACTCGTTATCCACAAACAGCGCCTTTACTTTTTGGTTATAAACGTGCTTAAACACCGTCTTTTTCGCACGGTCGACATAATGCGCGTAGCCGGTGGAGAGGGTCTTTTCCAACGCCTCCGCATTCACATAGGAGAGGGAAAGCACTTCCCCGCTTTCATAGTCCTGTACGACGACGGGTACAATCCCGTTCTTGTCGAATTGTAAATTTTTCATCTCAACGGTTGCCTTTTCAACTGCCATAGCATACCTCCGCATCCTTCGTGAAAACGAACCTTTCGCCCCACGGTAGGTTATTTCATCATTATTATACAACAAATTCCGTCATTCGTCAATAGGGTTTGAGAAAAAAAATATCACAAATTTATATGACAAATAAGCAAATCGACATTTCCCTTTTTCTCTGTGGTAGCCATTTTTTTTGCATTGTGCTACAATAAGCTTGCTCGAGCAAAGAAAAAGAAGTATAATCAAAGGAGAAAAAATATGAACACTGACAAAATTTACGCGGAACAAATCGCAAACGAATACGCACCCAAGCAAACCTCTAAGGTGAAAGCCTTAAAAAAATTAGACGCAAAGGCGAAAAGACCCGCCAACGTCTTTACCTATACCTTAGGCGTTGTTTCCAGCCTCGTGCTTGGCACGGGTATGTGCCTTTCTATGGGCGTTATCGGGGCGGGTACCCCTCTTGCCGTGGGCTTTGGTATTGCCGTAGGCTGTCTGGGGATTTTGGGCGTAAGCGTGAACTATCCATTGTATAAAAAAATCTTGAAAACGTCAAAAAATAAGTATGCAACGGATATCATTCGCCTTGCCAACGAAATCGCAAGCGAAGACTAAACGGTATGCTTTTTGTGATTTTAGAGAGGATAAAAACGGACGGGAGCTACCGCATTAAGCTGTTTTTGTGCATATCCTTCGTGTGGAATATCGTGTTCGCGGGTTTTTTGTTTATCGTAGGCTGTCTGTCCCTTTCAAGATGGTTTTTGACCATGTCCGTATACTACGGTTTGCTTGCGTCTACCCGCATTTTTTGCTTTATGCAGACAAGCGGAGAAAAAAGCTTTCTTTCCAAAATAAAAACCATGCGCGCCTGCGGGTATTTCCTATTGCTGATAAACGCAGTCATTTCCGTGATGATATTCATTTTACTATACGGAAACCGCTACGTTAGGCACCACGAAATTACCGTAATTACCCTTGCAGCCTACACCTTTTCCGCCTTGACCGTTGCCATCGTCGGCAGCGTCAAGCAGGTGCGGAAAAGGGACTACGTTTCTTCCTCTATCAAGCTTATCAGCCTCGTTTCCGCAAGCGTTTCCATGGTAACGTTAACGAATACCATGCTTTCCACGTTCGGCGGGGACAACACCCTTTTACGGAGCATTATTTTGCCCGCTTTAAGCGGGGTTGTCTCCGTCTTTATCATCAGCTGTGCCGTTATTATGATATATCAAGCGTCGAGGGCTTTAAAAGATGAACCAAAACGAAAGTAAATATTTTTATACTGCAAGTCTTATGAACCAAGCCTTGCTGGCTTTATTAGAGAAAAAGGATATCGAATTTATCACGGTAACCGAAATCGCCAAAAAGGCGGGCGTAAACCGTTCTACCTTCTATCTGCATTACGATAACGTATACGAGCTGTTGGAAGAAACGATTCATAATCTCAACGAACGGTTTTTAGCGCATTTTGAGAATAACCGTCCGTTTGAAATTCAATCCAGACAGGACGCCTTTTTGATTACCGACGAACAGCTTATTCCCTACCTAAACTTTGTAAAGGAGAATAGACGGGTTCTAAAGCTAATCCATAAAAAACCGCAGTTGTTTCAAGCCAGAAAAGCTTATGAGCGTATGTACGATAAGATTTTCTACCCTGCGATATCGCAATTTGTTTTAAACGAAAACGAAAAAATCTACAAGCTGGAATTTTTCACGCAGGGCGTTGTGGCAATCATTCATAAATGGCTGGCATTAGACTGCGTTACCGAAATCGAGGAACTCCTTTCCATTATCAAAGGCTGTATCGATTACAAAAATTAAAACCTCCTTAAGCTATGCGCCCCAAAAGTTAGACAAACTTTTGGGGCGCATAGCACTTGAGGGAAGGTTAGTTGAGAACCACGTCCTTTAAGCTATCGTATTTTTTGATGGCTGCCATACGCAGCTTCTCATCCGCATACCGCCCGTCGAAGGTATCGTCGGAGAGGCGTTTCGCCGCGAAAATCACCTGCGTAGGATAACGCAAATTCTTGATATCCGCAAGCATTTTGCCCGATTGCCGCGTACCGAAGAAATCCCCGCCGCCGCGCATTTCCAAATCCTTTTCCGCTATCCTGAACCCGTCCGCGCTGTCTTTTAACGTATTCAAACGCTCGCGCGCGTTTTCTCCGTCCGCGCCCATAAGCAGGAAACAATAGCTCTTTTCCGCGCCTCGTCCTACCCGTCCTCTAAGCTGATGCAATTGCGAAAGCCCAAAACGCTCCGCGTTATAAATAATCATCATCGTGGCATTCGGCACGTCCACGCCGACCTCGATAACCGTCGTCGAAACCAAGCAATCGAACTGCCTTGCCTTAAACGCCGTCATAATTTCCGCTTTTTCTTTTTCCTTCATACGCCCGTGCAACAGCCCAAATCGTACGGTGGGAAGGCGGGTCTTCAGCTCCTCGTACAGCTCGGTTACGCTCATAATCGCGCCCTCTTCGTCGTCGTCAATCTTCGCGCAAACGAAGTACGCCTGCTTACCTAACGCCGTTTCCTTTCTAACGTATTCCAGCATATCGCCGTATTTGTATTCGGGGATAATGCTCGTGGAAATTTCCTGACGGGCTTTGGGCTTGTCGGCAATCGTCGTAACGTCCAAGTCCCCGTAAAATATCAAGGAAAGGGTGCGCGGAATGGGAGTCGCGCTCATAACCAGCATATCCACGCCCTCGCCCTTCTCCGCCAAAGCGTTTCTTTGCGCTACGCCGAAACGGTGCTGCTCGTCGCAAACGATAAAGGAAAGTTTGGGGATTTCCACATCCCCTTGGAATATCGCGTGCGTACCGCAGAGAATATCGATTTCGCCCTTTTTCAGCGCCGTTTTGAGTTCCCGTTTTTCCTTTGCCGTCATACCCCCCGCCAAATATCCAACCCGA
>JAZKXK010000126.1:0-1660 GCA_045611525.1 Candidatus Scatosoma sp.
TTGCATGGCGATCTGGTTCCGCGGTATGACCGTGGAGGAGACCACGGCACTGACGCTGGCAATGCGCGATTCGGGGGCTTCGCTGGATTCTCACGGCATCGAAGGCTTGCGCGTGGATAAGCACTCCACGGGTGGCGTGGGGGATAAAACCAGCCTTGTTGTCACCCCTATCGTAGCCAGCCTTGGCGTGAAAGTTGCGAAAATGAGCGGACGCGGGCTTGGGCATACGGGCGGAACGATTGATAAGTTGGAAGCAATCCCTGGTTTTAAAACGGATTTGCCCATTGAAGAGTTTAAAAAAATTGTCAACGAAATCGGCATTGCCATCGTAGGGCAAAGCGCGGAACTTGCGCCTGCGGACAAGCTTTTGTATGCGCTCCGCGACGTAACGGCAACGGTGGACAGCTTGCCCCTTATCGTGTCTAGTATTATGGGTAAAAAGCTCGCCGCGGACGACGACTGTATTCTATTGGACGTTAAAACGGGCAGCGGCTCGTTTATGAAAACCCCTCAAAAGAGCAGGGAGCTTGCCGAATGTATGGTAGAGATAGGCAAGCGCGCCGGCAAGCGTATGAGGGCGCTCATCACGGACATGGATAGACCCTTGGGCAACGCAATCGGTAATTCGTTAGAGGTTGTAGAGGCGGTGGAAACGCTGAAAGGACAAGGGCCTAAGGATTTAACGGAGCTTTGCGTTGCGCTCGCCGCACATATTTTGGAGCTTGCGGAAAAAGGCAGCTATACCGAATGCGAGCGTATGGTGCGCGGCGCTATCGACGATAGAACGGCTCTCAATACGTTTGCGAAAATGGTCGAGGCGCAAGGCGGGGATAAGGAATGGATTTTACACCCCGAAAATTTCCCTAAGGCAAAATACGAGCATACGGTACGCGCGAAAACAAGCGGGTACGTCGTCAAGGTAGACGCCGAAAGCTACGGTGTGGCAAGCTTGCTGCTCGGCGCGGGCAGAAATACCAAAGAGGACGTTATCGATATGGCGGCGGGAATTTATCTGCACGCGAAAACGGGGGATTTCGTAAACGAAGGCGACCCGATTGCCACGCTGTATGCCGAGAGGGAAGACCGCTTTGCTGCGGCTGAGGCAAAACTCATCGAGGCGACGGTAATCGGCAAAGAAAAACCCAAAAAAGAACCGTTGGTGTTAGATATAGTAGAATAAAGAAAAAAATCAGGAGGCGACGCCTGATTTTTTTGTATACAAAAAATTCCTTTCGGGCATACTTTGATTATGATGACATTTAAAGGAGTATTGCCTATGAACCCTTTTGAAGAGAAACCAAAAAGCGTGGAAAGCGCCCTGCAAAACTGGAAACAGCTCACCCCCAAGCCCTATCATAAGCGCGAGGTAGACCCCTATACCAAGACCCGCATTATCCTTATGAACGGTACGGAGTTTGAGGCGCAGTGGTTTTCCCATCAGTGCGCCCGTCATACGGACGACAACGACCTGCGTCGGGATTTGGCGCTCACCCGCTATATCGAAAAGCAGCAACAAATAAAAATTTCCTTGCTCAAGCCCGCCAACGAGAGCATTTTAGAGCATACCATTTCGTATGAGCAGCTTGCCGTGGATTTAACGGCGGAGCTTGCAAAAAGGGAGCTGGATTGCAACGTTAAGACGGCGCTCGATTTCGCCCTT
>JAZKXK010000127.1:0-33710 GCA_045611525.1 Candidatus Scatosoma sp.
AGCTGACCGATACTAATAGGTCGTTTGGCTTGATCTCAATAAAATGAGATGAAAAGCTTTTTTGAAAACGAAAATCTCTTCAGAAGAAAATCTATAATTTTTACGGACTTCAACAAGAAGAACTGATATGAAGAAAGTACCTTTCAATTTGCTATGTAGTTGTTAATCTTCTAGATTAAGACAAAAGTTGTATGTATACCGCGAAAGCGGAATATATAGCCATAGCGGTGGCGATGGCAAAGAGGACCCACCTGTTCCCATTCCGAACACAGAAGTTAAGCTCTTTTACGCCGAAAGTACTTACGGTTAACCGTTGGGAGGATAGGTAGCCGCCGCTTTTCACGCAAAGCACCCTGCAAAATTCGCAGGGTGTTTTTCTTATTGACAAATCCCCAAAACCTATGCTATAATGAGCGTATGGAACTGGTATTATTAACGGCGCTTGGCGTAGGCGGGGCAACCGTGCTTGGCGCAGGAATCGGCTTTTTATTTAGAAATATTTCTCATAAATTTAGCGATATCGTGTTATCGTTTGCCGCGGGCGTTATGCTGGCTGCCGCGGTGCTTGGGCTTATCGTGCCGTCCGTGGAATACGGTATGGATAAAGGAATGGCTTGGGCGCTTATTATGGCAATCGCGGGTATATTTACAGGTGCGCTGTGCTTAAACGGTGTGGATAAGCTGGTACCCCACCTGCACAAACTATCTTCGCCCGATACGGAAACGCATCACAATAGCGATAAAATGAATAAAATTATGCTCTTCGTGTTGGCGATAGCCATTCATAATTTGCCTGAGGGGATAGCCGCAGGCGTGGGCTTTGGAACGGGCAATACGGCGGGAGCTTTCTTGATTGCAGGCGGTATTGCACTGCAAAATATTCCTGAGGGTATGGTGATTATCGCGCCTATGCTCGCCGCGGGGATTAAACCTAAAAAGACCTTTTTATACGCCTCTTTAACGGGCGCAGTTGAGGTAATAGGAACGCTGATAGGCTACTTCGCCGTAAGCCTTTCTACGGTAATTTTGCCTTTCGCGTTAGCTTTTGCGGGCGGCACGATGCTGTACGTAATCAGCGACGAAATGATACCCGAAACGCACGCCCACGGCAGCGAACGGGGAGCAACCTACGCTCTTCTCGTCGGGTTTTGCTTAATGCTTATATTTGATATCGTGCTTGGAGCCTAAACGTTAATAACAAGAGGAAACTCGGCTGTGAAAGCCGAGTTTTTTATGAAAAATATTAAAAAATTGCTTAGCAAACACCTGTCGTTGGTTAATATCCGCACGCGGATTTTTGCCTAAAATTATTCCTCGTCAAATTTTTTCGTTGCTTCAACAGGAGTATCGTGTTTCATAGCAGGGATTTTCATAGCCACAAGGAAAAGTACCAAACCGATTGCAAAGAGGATAGGCAAAGGCAACAAGCTGATATTTATCCACGTTGCGTCTTTGAGGGGATAGAAGATACCCAAAAGGCTGGTCAAGCCAAGCCCAAGAATTGCCGCGCTCTTGCCGAAGATATCGTAAATCCCGAAGAATTCCCCCGTCTTATCCGCAGGGATAAGCTTGGTGAAGTAGGAACGGGACATGGCTTGCACGCCGCCTTGGAACATACCCACCGAGATAACCAAAATCCAGCACTGCCATTCTTGGTGAAGGAATACGGTAAATACGCCGATAGCGGTATACGCCGAAATCGCCACGAGGAGAAGTTTTTCGCAAGGCACTTTGCCCGCAAGCTTGCCGAAAATCAACGCGCAGGGGAAAGCGACGAACTGAGTGGCAAACAGCATGATAACGAGTTTTACTTGGTCAAAGCCAAGGTCTGTACCAAGCGCGGTTGCCATTTTAATAATGGTATGCACGCCGTCGATATAGAAGAAGAACGCAATCAGGAACACGAGCGCCTTTCTGTTTTTCTTGAACTCCCCGAAGATAGAGCCGAGGCGTTTGAAGGTTTCCTTGATAGGGTGTTCGGGACGGGGCATAAAGTTCTTTTGCTCGTAATTTTTCAAAAGGGGAAGGGTAAAGCACAGCCACCAAGCCGCGGTAATCAAGCACCCGATTGTAAAGGCGTAGCCCTCAAACCATTCCAGCCCTGGTACCATCGTACCCAGTACGTACGCAACGAGGCAAAATGCGAAGGGGATACAGCTGCAGATATACCCCCAAGCAAAGCCGTTTGCGGAAACTCTGTGCATATTCTCGTCCGTCGTGATATCGTTCAGCATAGAATCGTAGAATACGTTCGCCGAGGCAAAGCCCACTTCCGTAATAATATACACGATTAAGAATAAAATACCCGCAATCGCAAGCTTTGAGATAAAGGAGAACAGGGACAGCACCCCACAGCTTATAATACCGATAAGTGCAAAAGTCATAAACACCGTTTTCTTTTTACTAAAGTCAGCGTAAGTACCGAGGATAGGGCAAAGGAATACGGCAATCACCGTTACGATAACGTTGGTGAACCCCCAAGCGGTCGAGAGGTTGCCCGACGGCGAGAGGTAGTTAAAGTAAAGGGACAAAAGCGCCGTCGCCAGCATAACGTAGGCGGAGTTCGCCACGTCGTAGAGTATCCAGCTCTTTTCCTTTTTGGTAAAGGGGGCTTGTTTTGCAGGGGTTTGTTGCATATTAGTTTTCCTCCGTGGGTATTATACCGCTAAAATTATAGCGGAACAGCTCGTTGTCTAATTTGCCCGTTTTCAAAAAGGCGGGCAGGTTTTCAAAAAATTGCCGTATCAGCTTGGTTGCTTTTGGGATAGCCGAAATAAATTGTTCTTTTAAAGTATCCAACAGCGGGGCAAAATGCGGGTCGTCTTTCTTGTGGATAAACATATCCCCGAATTGCCGTTCCATACCCACTATCTTCAAAAACAAATGGATAACGCCGTGCAAGGCTTCGCATTTATGCGAGAATAAACGGTTGATTTTCCGCATTGTCCTAATGCAAAGGGCGGCGTCGTCCTCGTCCAAATCAAAGGTTTTGCAAGCCGCCTCTTTAGCCCCGTTTTTATCCACAATCGGGGCGGCGGTGTTGTAACCGCGAATGGGTTTCCCGTCCTCTTTCAGCCAAAACTTGTCAAATTCCGATTCCATTTTCCCGTGGTTGATTTTCTCGTTGGAATTGCTGTCGATATAGTAATGGCAAGCCTCGTCTATGGTAAAGTGGCACAAAACCCCGCATAGATAAGCGCAAAACGCGCCCTGCCTTTCAAACAGCGTTTGTAAATCCGTGCTTTCCAGTTTTTTCGCCTGCGCTAAGAAAAATTTATTTCCAGAATCGTCGTGCAGGATAGGGGCTAAGCTACGAAGCTCGCTTTTCTTCATCGGGTGATAATAACACAAAATATCAGGCCCCTGCGTACCGAGCGCGAACGCTTCGGGGTATTTTTCTATCAATTCCTGATATACGGCGGGTAGAGTGTTTTTTACCTTTTCACCAAACCGCAAATGCGTGTATAAAGCGGGCATACGTATCTCCTTATTATATAGTATAACACATATTTTCGAAAAAAGATAGCATACGAGAGGCAAAAGATGATATTTTTTTGCGTATGAAAGTCCCCAAAAGGGCGAATACTATAACAAAACGGCTATACCATGTACGCGTTGAAAAATAAATGAGTGTACCAGGTATGCGTTGAAATAAGTGAGGGCGAATGTTAAATCGGCAGGAAAACGAGGTGATGAACGCGGTATATTCCCTTTGTCATGAAAAGGGGGTATGTTTAATTTCGCCCGACGAGCTGATTTCCCTGCTTCCGCCAAGGCGGAAATATACCGAGGAAAGGCTGGAAAGCATTTTAGGAGAGCTTGCCCTGGATAACTATTTCGAGCTTCTCTCCTCAGAGCGCAAAGGGGAAAAAATGTACGTCATATCCCTGCACGCCAACGGCTATGCGTTCAAGCGGTGCTTTGTACAAATGCGAAGAGGGGTTGCCCTGAAATTGACTTGGGCTATCCTTTCCGCCGTCGTTGCCTTTTTG
The DNA here is from genome assembly GCA_045611525.1 of Candidatus Scatosoma sp. Lineage (GTDB taxonomy): Bacteria > Bacillota > Clostridia > Christensenellales > Borkfalkiaceae > Scatosoma. Next base: position 3,993 of record JAZKXK010000127.1, read on the forward strand.
GTCGGTTTGTTGCTTAAACGGATATTTTAAAAATATCCGTTTATTTTCTTTACTTTCTCCTAAAAGTATGGTATAATATAAACAAATGTTTGCAAAGGAGGGCGTAAAAGGTGGAATTTAGGTTGCACGCGCCGTTTGCGCCGACGGGGGATCAGCCGCAGGCGATTGAAAAATTGACGGAAGGGGTTTTAGACGGAATCCGTACGCAGGTACTCGTCGGGGTTACGGGCAGCGGTAAGACCTTTACTATGGCGAACGTTATCAAAAACGTCAATCGTCCCACCCTCGTTATCGCGCACAACAAAACGCTTGCCGCGCAGCTTTGCAACGAGTTTAGAGAGTTCTTTCCCGAAAATCGGGTGGAATATTTCGTTTCCTACTACGATTACTACCAGCCCGAAAGCTATATTCCCTCGACGGATACCTATATCGAAAAAGATTTGAGTATGAACGATGAGATAGACAAGCTGAGAAACAGCGCGACGGGCGCGCTGATGGAGCGCGAGGACGTCATCGTGGTGGCGTCCGTGTCTTGTATCTACGGCTTGGGCGCGCCTGAGGAATATTTCCGTTTGTCCATTTCTCTGCGCCCCGGTATGGAGTGGGAGCGCAACGCGCTTATGCGCAAGCTTATCGAATTGCAGTACGCCAGAAACGATACCGATTTCAAGCGTTCTACCTTCCGCGTAAGAGGGGATTCGCTTGAGATTTTCCCCGCGTCCAGCTCGGAAGTGGCAATCCGCGTGGAATTTTTCGGGGACGAGATAGAAAAGATTTACGAGGTAGAGGGGTTGACGGGAAACCGTCTTAACGAGCTTTCGCACGTGGCGATATTCCCTGCCAGCCAGTACGCCGTGGGGACGGAAAAGCTCAAGGGCGCGCTTGCGATGATTGAAGAGGACTTGCAAGGGGAAGTCCGCGCGTTTGAGGAAAGCGGGAAAATTTTAGAGGCGCAAAGGCTCAAACAGCGTACCGAGCACGACTTGGAAATGATGCGGGAAATCGGGTATTGCAGCGGGATTGAAAATTACAGCCGTTATTTCGACGGCAGAAAACCGGGCGAGCCGTCCTTTACCCTTTTGGACTACTTCCCGTCGGGGAACTTCCTCGTCTTTATCGACGAAAGCCATATGACCATTCCGCAAATCCGCGCAATGTATCACGGGGACTTGTCGAGAAAGAAAAACCTCGTCGAATACGGGTTTAGAATGAACTCCGCCTACGACAACCGCCCTCTTACCTTTGCGGAGTTCGACGCCCGCGTACCGCAAATGGTATGCGTTTCGGCGACCCCCGCGCCCTACGAGTTGGAACAGGCGGGGCAAAAGGTAGAACAGCTCATTCGCCCTACGGGCTTGCTCGACCCCGTTATCACCGTAAAACCCACGCGTGGGCAGATAGACGATTTGCTTTCGCAAATCAAAATTACGGTAAACGAGGGGGGCAGGGTCTTGATTACCACCCTCACCAAGCGTATGGCAGAGGAATTGACCGACTATTTGAAGGAACATTCCGTCAAGGTGAAATATATGCACAGCGATATCGACACCTTGGAGCGCGTGGATATCGTCAACGGCTTGCGTTTGGGGGAATTCGACGTGCTTTGCGGGATAAATTTGCTCCGCGAGGGGCTGGATATGCCCGAGGTCAAGCTCGTGGCGATTTTGGACGCGGACAAGGAAGGGTTCTTGCGCAGTGAAACCTCGCTCATTCAAACGATAGGCAGAGCCGCGCGAAACAGCGAGGGGCGCGTGATTATGTACGCGGACGTTATCACGGACAGTATGAAACGGGCTATCGGCGAAACGGAGCGCAGAAGAAAGGTGCAAGACGAGTATAACAAGGCGCACGGCATTATCCCCAAAACGATTATCAAAGAGGTCAAGTCCACCTTGAATATCACCAAGAAAAAGACGGACGACGACATTAAAATGAAGGATATCCCCGACGAGATAGAAAAGCTCAAGGCGCTAATGAAGGTGGCAAGCGGACAGCTTGATTTTGAACGGGCGATTGAAATCCGCGAAAAGATAGCCGAGCTGAAAATGAGGCTTCGCAAGGCGCAGAAATAAGCGGCAAGCCACCCAGGTATTAGACGAAAGGTAAAAGTATGCAAGAAAATATCGTAATCAAAGGCGCAAAAGAAAACAACTTAAAAAATATCGACGTAACCATTCCCAGAAACAAGCTGACGGTGCTTACGGGTCTTTCGGGCAGCGGGAAATCCACGCTTGCCTTCGACACGGTGTTTGCCGAAGGGCAAAGACGGTACGTGGAGAGCCTGTCCTCGTACGCCCGCCAGTTTTTAGGGCAAATGGAAAAACCGGACGTGGAGAGCATCGAGGGGCTTTCCCCCGCCATTTCCATCGACCAAAAAACGACGTCGAGAAACCCCCGTTCGACGGTGGGTACGGTAACGGAAATTTACGATTATTTCCGTCTTTTGTTCGCGCGTATCGGCATACCGCACTGTCCTAAGTGTGGCAGAGAAATCCGCCGTCAAACGGTGGACGAGATTTGCGATAAGGTGATGGCGATGCCCGAGGGGAGCAAAATCCTTGTCAACGCGCCCGTGGTGCGCGGGCGTAAGGGCGAATACGTCAAGGAACTGAGCGCGTTTAAGAAAAGCGGGTTCGGCAGGGTCAAGATAGACGGTATCGTATACGATTTGCAAGAGGATATCAAGCTGGAAAAGAACGTCAAGCACAATATTTCCGTGGTGGTGGACAGGCTGATTATCAAGCCCGCCGTGCAAAAGCGTTTGACGGACAGTTTGGAAACGGCGTTAAAGCTTGCCGAGGGCTTGGTGGTAATCGATTGCGAGGGGAAAGAGGAGCTGTATTCTATCAATTACGCTTGCCCCGACTGCGGAATTTCCATTGAGGAAATCGAGCCGAGAATCTTCTCGTTCAATACCGTGTACGGGGCTTGCCCGTCCTGTTCGGGCTTGGGCTTTAAGCAATTCGTCGACCCCGACCTTATTTGTCCCGACAAAAACAAGACCCTGCGCGAGGGCGCGATGAAGGTAACGGGCTGGAGCTTAGGCTCTGCGTCCATGTCGCTGATGGAGCTTTCGGCGCTTGCAAAAGCGTACAAATTTTCCTTGGACGTACCCGTCAAGGACTTGCCCGAGGGCGTGTACGAGATTTTAATGTACGGCGCGGACGAGGCGGTGGATATGGCGTATCAAACCCGTTCCTTTTCGGGGAGCTTTAAAAAGACTTGGGAAGGGTACGTCAACAACCTGCAACGCCGTTACGGCGCGACTGCCTCGGACGGGGTGAAAAGCGATATCGAACGCTTGATGCGCAACGCGCCTTGTAACGTGTGCAACGGCAAGCGTTTGAAGAAAGAAGCGCTTGCGGTGCGCGTCGGCGGGAAAAATATTTGGGAATTGTGCGAGCTGTCCGTGGATAAGCTTTGCGAATTTATGGACGGGTTAAAGGAAAGGCTAAGCGAAACGGAGCATAGAATTGCGGACGCAATTATCAAGGAAATCAACAACCGTTTGGGCTTTTTGCGCAACGTGGGCTTGAATTATTTGACCCTTGCCCGCACGGCGGTTACGCTTTCGGGCGGGGAGAGCCAGCGTATCCGCTTGGCAACCCAAATCGGCAGCGCGCTGACGGGGGTATTGTATATTTTGGACGAGCCGAGTATCGGCTTGCACCAACGGGACAACGTAAAACTGCTCCATTCCTTGAAAGGACTGCGGGACTTGGGGAATACCCTGCTCGTCGTTGAACACGACGAGGACACGATTAAAGCCGCCGATTATATCGTGGATATCGGCCCCAAAGCGGGCGTTCACGGCGGGGAAGTGGTGGCTTGCGGTACGCAGGAAGAGATTATGCAATCGCCTCGCTCTATCACGGGGGATTACTTGGCGGGCAGGAGAAGAATAGAAACGCCCGCCGTCCGCGCTACGGTGAAGGATAAGTGGTTTGAGGTGTACGGCTGTAAACAAAACAACCTCAAAAATATAGACGTCAAAGTCCCCGTGGGCTTGATTACGGCGGTAACGGGGGTATCGGGAAGCGGGAAGTCCAGCTTTGTCAACGAAATCGTGTATCCCATGCTCGCGAATATGCATAACGGCGCGAAACACGCGCAAGGCAAGTACGATAGAGCCGAGGGCGCGGAGTATTTCGATAAGGTTATCGCGATTGACCAGTCCCCGATAGGCAGAACGCCTCGAAGCAACCCCGCAACGTATACGGGCGTTTTCAACGCCATTCGCGACTTGTTTGCGATGTCCCCCGACGCAAAGGAAAGGGGCTACAAGGCAGGCAGGTTTTCGTTCAACGTGTCGGGGGGCAGGTGCGAGCATTGCTTCGGCGACGGCATTATCAAGATAGAAATGCACTTCTTGCCCGATATTTTCGTACCCTGCGAGGTGTGCGGGGGGAAACGTTATAACCGCGAAACCTTGGAAGTGAAATACAAGGGCAAAAGCATCGCCGACGTTTTGGATATGACGGTGGAAGAGGCTTGCGAGTTCTTCAAGCCCGTACCGAGTATTTATAATAAGATAAAGACCTTAAACGACGTAGGGCTTGGGTATATCAAGCTGGGACAAAGCTCCACTACCCTTTCGGGGGGCGAGGCGCAAAGGGTGAAACTGGCAACCGAGCTTGCCAAACGCTCCACGGGCAAGACCATGTATATTTTGGACGAACCGACGACGGGCTTGCATACCTACGACGTGGATAAGCTGTTGAAGATTTTATTACAGCTACGGGGCAACGGCAACACCGTGCTGGTCATCGAGCATAATTTGGACGTCATCAAAACGGCGGACTATATTATCGATTTAGGGCCTGAGGGAGGCAACGGCGGGGGTACGATTGTATGCGAGGGTACGCCCGAAGAAGTGGCGAAGGTAGAAAACAGCTACACGGGACAATTTTTAAAGAAGGTATTATAAGGAAAAACCGCCCGAAAGGGCGGTTCTCCAAAAGTGAAACAAACCTTAGTTATGTATTCTTGGGGAAATTATACAAAAATATTTGACTAAATAGCAGGTTCGTTAGAGAGAGTTCGAGAAATTGGACTCTTTTCTATTAAACCAATATTGATTAATTTTTATCTAGCCTATTAAAAGATATTGAAAAATCTTGTGATTTATGGTATACTATGATTATCTTAAACAAGAATATTTAGAAGTAAAGTAAGGAGTAAAGCAATATGGGAGATTTGGATTTGAGTTTCGTATCAATATTTGAGCAAATCAAAGCGGATATTTTTGAAACGAGAAACAAAGTTTTAAGCGACGCTAATCGAGAATTGCTTTCAATGTATTTTAGAATTGGTAAAGTTATAGATGAAAATGCCAAATACGGCAATAACTTTATTAACGAATTATCTCGCCATTTAAAAATGGAATTTCCTAATGCAGACGGCTATTCGCCAAGAAACCTTGCAAGAATGCGTAAATTTTATGTAACTTACGGAGATTTAGCAAATTTGCCACCGGCAGTGGCAAATTTGCCTTGGACTCATAATTTTGTACTTATAGAAAAAGTAAAAGAGACTGAAAAACGTAATTGGTATGCTATAAAATGCTTGGAAAACGGTTGGAGTAAGACTGTTTTAGAACACCAAATCGAGTTAGAGTTATATGAACGTCAAGCAGACTCTTCTAAAAAATTAACGAATTATGAAAGTCGCTTACCATCGCCGCAAAGCGAACTTTCTCGTGATATTATAAAAGACCCGTATATTTTTGAACTTGCAGGTCTACAAGAAAAAATCATTGAAAGAGATATCGAACAAGCAATGCTTGAACAGATTAAGACGGTTTTACTTGAACTCGGCAAAGGTTTCTCTTTCGTGGGGAATCAATATAGAATATCAACCCCAAACAACGATTATTTAATTGACTTATTATTCTATCACTTAGAGCTTCGTTGTTACGTGGTTGTAGAACTTAAAAACGTGGACTTTAAGCCTGATTTTGTTGGGCAACTTCAGTTTTATATCACAGCAGTTGACGAAACGCTTAAAAAAGAAATAGATAATCCTACTATTGGATTATTGCTTTGTAAAGGAAAAGATAGATATTCGGTAGAATGGTCGCTTAAAGCGACGACAGCGCCAATAGGCGTTGCTTGCTATGAAGTAAGGAACTATCTTCCTACTGAAGAAGAATTAAATAAATATTTGAAATAATTACACGTTCAAGTGGTCAAAAGAAATAGGATTGGAAGATTCCAACCCTATTTCTTTTAATTTTTTATTATAATTTTCACTGGCTACCAACCTTTTCACGGAACTAAAAAAAATTTTTAAGGCAATTGTCAAAATCATTCAACATATTTTTTATTAGGGCTAAAGGATTATGATTAAAACCGTTGCGATTATCGCAACGGTTTTCTCTTACAATCTTTTAATCTTTACGTTTCCGCAAAGCAGGTCGGCGTACGAGTATGCGGTTTTTCCCAAAAATTCCTCGTCGTCGGGCTTGACGGTGAATAAGGCGGGGTAAATCCCCGATAGTACCCCCGAATAGCTCACGCTTTTATTTCTGCCTAAATTGACCTTGACGGCAACCCGTTGTAAGGAGCAGTCCTTTACCATTTGTTTGATATCCTTGATATTTTTGGTAGGCTTAATCATGATAAGAGTATGCCCCATTTGTTCTAAACCTAAACGCTAAGGCATAGAAATAAACAGGCAAAATAAAACAGCGAGGAAAGAAATCATGGTAAAACCGCAGTTTGAAACCTACCGTTACGTCGGCGAAGTATGCCGATTGAAAAGTCAGTCTATCGTGGAATGCCGTCTTCCCGGCAGTGAAATCAGCAGTATTTTGGCGGTGCAGGCGAAAGCCGTCCCCGCAGAATGCGCCTGCGGGGACGGAGAAGTACAATACGGCGGAAAGCTGTATTTGAGCGTCCTTTACGAGGACGGCGCGCGTAAAATTTGCCGCGCGGAGCGCGGCGTGGAGTTCTTCCATAAAAAAGAGGGAAAAGAGGTCGCGCCCGCGTGCTTTGCGCGCGCTTTGCTTGAAGCGGAAAACATTACTTGGCGGAGAGAAGGCTCTGGGCTGTATATCTCCGCGGTCATCGGCGCGGAGCTGACCGTATACGGCACCAAGCAAATGGAATACCTGCTTGGCGGGGAAGAGCTTATCGTCAAAAAGGAAGTGGAAAAGGTATGTAAAACGGTATGCGTAAGCGGTGAGGTCGAGGGCGAGGACGAATTCGACACCGATTACGTGGGGGATATTTTACTCCACAGCGAAAAGGCGGTCGTGAACCGCGTACACGCGAGCGCGGGTCAAATCGATATCGAAGGGGAAATCAACGTACACCTTTGCGTACTCAAAAGCGACGAGAGTCTTTGCTCGTACGAGCGTTTAATTCCCTTTAAAACCTCTATTCCCAGCGAAGAGGCGTTTGGCAAGCTCACCGCAGGCGCGCGGGTGTTCGTCAAATCCGCCCACCTGACCGCGGATACGGACGAGGAAAAGGGAAACAGCCGTATGGTGCTTTCTTATACTCTATCCTGCGAGTGTTATCTTTGCGTACAGGACGAAATTACGGTTGCCAAGGACGGGTTCTCGCCTAAGGCGGAAATGGTTTTGGATATGCAAACAGACGGGGGTATGTATTTGACGAGCCACGAAAAACGCACCGAACGGGTAAGCGGTATCGCGGTCATTTCTCCGGAAATGGAGGGCGAGTATACCCTGCAGGCGGCGGTGCTTCCCCGCGCGGAAATCTCGTTTAGGAAAGGGGAGCGCGGTATGGAAGCGGAGGGCGCAGTCCTTGCCGAGGTCTTGCTCTGTTCAGCGGACGGCAATCACCGTTCGGCGACCTTGTCCTTGCCCTTCGTGTTCCCCGTGGAAACGGACGCGGAACATATCGAGGCGGACTGTATGGTTTGCGGGCTGAACGTGCGCCGTAAAAAAAGCGGAGAGGCGGAAGCCGAGGCGACCTTGCGCCTGTCTTTACGGACTTTTGAAAGACGGGAGTGGTCGTATATCTCCAAGGCGGAGGCGGGCGAGGAGTACGAAAAAGAGGAGAGCGCTTTTTCCGTATTCCTAACGAGTGCGGGCGAGGAGCTTTGGGAGGTGTCCAAACGCCTGCGCTGCGCGCCCGAGGAGCTTACGAAAAGCAATCCCGAACTGGAATTTCCCTTAAAAGCAGGGGAGCGTATCTTTGTTTACCGTCAAATTAAGTAAATAGGGGAATTTTTTGTACGCAGGATATTGTATTTTTTAAAAAGATATGGTAAAATAGAAAGGAGCAATATCCGGACGGCGGGATTTCTCGCCGTCCGTTTTTAGGCGGTTGTATGAACACGGTGAAAATCAAAGCGTATGCAAAGGTCAATTTGACCTTGGAAATCACGGGCGCAGAAGGGGGCTATCATACCCTCGATTCTCTCGTTGCCAGCGTGGATATTTTTGACGTTATCCTCTTGAAAAAACGTAAGGACAAGCTCAGCAGCGTTCTTATGAAAGGTCTGGGGAGCGAAAGTATCCCCCCTGAAAAGAATAACGCGCTCAAAGCCGCCGAGGCGTTTTCCAAAGCTTTCGGCACAAGCGGCGCGGATATCACGGTGTATAAAAATATCCCTATGGGCGCAGGGCTTGGCGGGTCGTCCGCCGACGTCTCCGGCGTTTTGAACGGTATGGCTAGGCTTTACGGCGTAACGGACAGGGAAAAGCTCAAAGCCGTTGCGGACGGGCTTGGAAGCGATACGGGGTATATGCTAAACGGCGGATTTGCCCGTCTGCAAGGCAGAGGGGAAAAGGTAACTTCGCTGGACTTGGAAAACAAATTGCATTTCTTGTTGATTTGCCCGCCTACGGGCGTTTCGTCGGGGGCGTGCTATCAAAAATACGACGAGTTGCCCAAAACGCTCGAATGGAAGGAAAACGCAAGCGGCGGCTGTATAGCCGCTTTGCGGGAAAAGGATATCAACGGGGTAGGCAGGTATTTGACGAACGACTTGTATAAGCCCGCCCTGCACCTCAATCCCGACGTGGAAAGGGCGATGGACGAGGCGTTAAGCTTTTCCCCCCTTGGGGCGGTGATGACGGGTTCAGGGAGCTGCGTTTTGGCTCTGTTTGAAACCAAGGAGCTGTGCGAATGGGCAAAGAGCCGATACCGCGGCAAATTCCGCGTGTTTACCGCCTCTACGCTCGTCCCCGATTATCAAAAAAAGCAGAAATTGTGGAGAAATCCGTTCATTCTTGATTAAAGGAGAGGTAAGATGGAAGAAAGAATTATCGACGACGAATACGGCAGAAGCGTGCGCCTTAGAAAGACGAAGGACGGATACGTAGACGTAACGGACGAGCTTGCGGACGAACCCTTGGAAGGGGGGGAAGAAATCGCGTTTGAATTCCCGACTTTTGACGGGGAAGAGGAAAACGACGAGGATTTGGTAGACCTTACCCCCGAAGAGGCGGAAAAAGTACGCAGGGAAAAAGCCGAGCGCGAGGCAAAACGCCGTGAGGCGTACAATCTCGCGTGCGAGGAGGGGCAAGCGCTTTTGGATAGCGGGAGCTACCGCGCCGCCGAGCTGAAATATGAAAAAGCCTTGCATATGGACGGCTTGGCTACGGAAGCGAGCGTGGGATACTGGCGCGCGAAAACGCAGGGCTTTGCAAATCCCGACGCGCTCGTAGAGGAATACCTTGACGGCGGGCTGGAGGAAATGGAATTCGACCTCGGCTACGAGGCGATGGACGTTTTAAGAAAGGAACACGGCTCGGCGTTTGAAAAGAGGATAAAAGAGCTGAACGCGGAAGAAGCTCCGCTTATGGAGCAGGTAAAAAAAGCGCAGGCGCGCAGAAGAGAAGTCCTTGCACCGCGCAGAAAAAAGAGCCTTTTGGCGTTCGTGTGCGCGGCAATTCCGTTCTTGGCTGCGCTCGCGGTTACTTTAGTGTTGGGTTTGAAGAATTTCTCCACGCCCGATAATCGCTACGTTATCCCTACGGTGATAGCAGGCGGGGCGGCGGTACTCGTCTTTATCGTGTTTGCGGTTTTTGCGAATAAGCTTATCAACGCTTGCCGTATGTACAGGCTCAACGAAAAGCTCTCGTCCACGGAAGAGGGCAAGCGGGTGTTGGAAATCCGCAAATACAAGGCGCTGTACGAGGCGCTTTGCGCTCCTGTGGCGGTTGTAGAAGAATGAAATACGTACTGGTAACGGGCGCATACGGGGGTATGGGCTATCGCACGGTGCAACGCTTAAAGGCGCAGGGGTATACCGTGTTCGCGCTGGATAAAAAAGTACGCGAGGCGGAAGAAAACGTCCTGCCTATCGAGGCGGACGTTACGGATATGGCAAGTATTCGCTCGGCGTTTGAAAAGGTCAAAGCCATAACGGATAGCCTGTTTGCCATCGTGCATTTTGCGGGCGTGTATATGCTTGATTCCTTGGTGGAAATGCCTGAGGAAGCGTTTGATAAAATTTTTAAAATCAACCTCTACGGCGCGTTTTATATCAATAAAACCTTTTTACCGCTTTTGCATAAGGGGAGCAGGATTTTGCTTACCACAAGCGAGCTTGCCCCGCTTGACCCCTTGCCCTTTACGGGGATTTACGCCGTTACCAAAGGGGCTTTGGATAAGTACGCATACTCGCTTGCGATGGAGCTGCAGCTGTTGGGCATTTCGGTGTCCGTACTTCGCGCAGGCGCAGTCGCCACGGATATGCTGGGGGCGTCCACGAGCGCTTTGGATAAATTTTGCGAAAACACCAAGCTGTATCATTGTAACGCAAAGCGGTTCAAGGAGATAGTCGAGGGGGTCGAGGCGAAAAAGGTATCGCCTGAAAAGGTAGCGGAAAAGACGGAAAAAATTCTTTGCAAAAAACGCCCGAAATTCGTGTACACCTTAAATCGGAACAAGCTTTTGCTGTTATTAAATATCCTGCCCAAACGCTTACAGCTATTTGCAATTCGGCGGATATTGAAAAAGTGAGGTATTAAATATCCAACGATAAAATTATACGAGGGGGTTGGGGAAATCAAGATTTAATTAAACAAAAGGAGAAAATAAATGACTACCACAAAATCAATAGAATGCGCGGATACAATACAACCCGAACATAAAAAAGAGCGAATAGAATGGATTGATACGGCACGCGGTATAGGTATTTTATTGGTAATATTAGGGCATTTTGATGGATTGGGGAAAATTACTGTTTGGATTTATTCTTTTCATTTGCCTTTGTTTTTGTTTTTATCAGGTTTTTTATCTAAAAACAATTTAAGCCCGTGCGATTTTATAAAGAAAAAGGTAAAAACATTAATAGTGCCTTACATATTTTTATCTATCGGGATAGTAGCTTTTTCGATAGTTGCGGATATTTATAAACAAAGATTTTCACTTTCATTATGCTTTTCCACACTTTGGTCTTTTTGTATTCAAAGGAGACAAAATGTTGTATGGTTTTTAGCATTCTTGTTTATCTTGGAGCTTTTATTTTATTTCTTGTCCAAGTTTTTAAATAAATTTACCTTATTCATAATTTGCATTTTAATGCCTGTTATAGGACTTTTTTATATTGAATTGAATGGACCTTATTTGCCTTGGAATGTAGACGTCTGTTTTATGGCGATACCATTCTACTACCTCGGTTATATCTTTAAATATTATAAAATATTTGATTATTTTCCAAAGAATAAGACAAAATTGGCGGTTGTTTTTTGCTTTTTCTTAATATGCAATATTGGATTTTGTATATTAAACTATCGGTTAAGCGATGGAAGAGTAGATATGTATAGCTCTTGTTATGGTAGTTATCCTCTGATGGTTCTCTCTGCGATTGGCGGAATAGGTGCAATAATACTTATTTCTGCTCAAATAAAAAACGTTGCAATCACGCATATAGGGAAAAACAGTCTTATTTATTTTGGCTGGCACAATATATTCATACGCATCACGAATGGCTTAGTCCCTCAAATGAAAGAGTGGTTCGCTTTTGAGTCTACCTGGGATTCATTTATAGCGTTTATTTTAGTTTTAATTATGTGTGCTATTGTTGAAAATATAGTGACACGAACAAAGTTAAAAGTTTTAATCGGGAAATTTTAAAATCGATTTATTTTGTGTTTTCATTTCTTACAAATAGTGCGTTAATATACAACAATAAAAAGACATAGGAGAAAAATATGAGAAAACCGACGTTATATATCGTTATACCTTGTTATAATGAAGAAGAGGTTTTGCCTATTACGGCACCGCTTTTTCTTGCAAAAATCGAAGAGCTTATATCTTTAGATAAAATCTCTTCGCGCAGCAAAATTTTATTCGTGAACGACGGCTCGAAGGATAAAACTTGGGATATAATCTGTAACTTAGCCAAAGAAAACGAGCGTTTTATTGGAATTTCTCAAAGCAGAAACCGAGGTCATCAAAACGCTGTCTGGGCGGGGCTTATGGAGTCAAAGGACTGTTGCGATATCACGATTTCAATAGATTGCGACGGGCAAGACGATATTAACGCAATCAACGATATGATAGACGCTTATAACGAAGGTAATGAGGTCGTATACGGGGTGAGAAGCTCGCGCGCTACCGATTCCTTTTTTAAGCGTTTTACAGCCGAGGCGTTTTATAAATTGCTTAAAAAAATGGGCGTAGAAGTTGTATTTAACCACGCGGATTATAGATTGATAAGCAGCCGAGTTTTGCAGGAATTATCACAGTATAAAGAAGTAAATCTGTTTTTACGGGGAATGGTTCCGTTGGTGGGTTTCCAAAGCACAAGCGTGTATTATGAACGCGCCGAGCGTGTGGCAGGCGAATCGCATTATCCGCTTAAAAAAATGTTAGGCTTGGCGGTAGACGGCATTACCAGTCTTTCTATCAAGCCGATTAGATTGATATTTATCATAGGTTTGATTTTCTCTTTCCTTGGCATAGGTTCGTTGATTGCCTCTATCGTAACTTTTTGTCTTCGTGCAGTGGGCAGTTGGTTCCTATTATTAAGCGCGGGCGTGTTCTTGACAGGGATTCTATTGGTTGGGTTAGGCGTCGTAGGCGAATATATAGGTAAGATATATATGGAAACCAAAGAGCGCCCGAGATACATTATCAGCGAAAGAACGCAAGAAAAAGAAAATGGGAGCGAAGATGAGCAGTTGGATTAAAGATTTAAAACTCAATAAAATAAATAAATCCGTCTGGATTTTTATCGTATTATTCGTTTGCGGTTTGGTTTTTGGTATATTACAATGTTTTTATGCGCCTACCAGCAACGACGAGGCTTTTTATTTGACAATTCCTAAACGCTTGCTTGACGGAGACGCACTCTTTGTTCAAGAATGGCACCTTTCCCAACTGTCAAGCGTTTTATTATTGCCGATATTATTTTTGTATCAGCTTATCGTTCCTACGCAACAAGGTATTATTTTGGCTTTTAGAGTTATTTATCTTGTAGCGCACGCTGTTATCGCCGTATTTTTCTACATAAAATTGCATAAGTACGGGATAGGGGCTAGTATTGCCGCTATCGTATATTTTCTTTATACGCCTGTATGCATTCCTGCGTTGTCTTATAATACTATGGGGCTTGGCGCTTTGGTTCTCCTTTGTATGCTTTTGGTGGATTATGAACAAACCCATAACGAAGCGCTTAAAGGGATTAGTATAGGTATTTTAATCGCCTGCGCCGTATTATGTTCGCCTTTTCTTGTACTGGGATACGCATTATATACAGCTGCCGTCATAGCAATCAAGCTTATGAACAAGAAAGAAGAAAAAATCAGCTTAAAGCTTTTCTCTATAAAGACTTGGCTATATATCAGTGCGGGCTGCTTGTTGGTGTTGTCGCTGTTTATTATTTTATTGTTAGCGCAGGGTGCATTTCATAAATTGTTTGAATGTATTCCCCATATATTAAACGACCCAGAACATAAAGGGACGTTTTTGTTTCCGCTGATTCGCTTTTTATTTGGGTTTCTTCTTCGGCATAAAATCGTAATTGCACTTGGTTTTGTTGGTTTATTAGGCATAGGGGCGGCGGTATTCGTTTTAGTAAAAGATAAGAAAAGAATGCAACACAGGGGCGGATATTTAACGCTTATTTCCATTCCCGTCCTAATAGGGAATGTCGGGCTTGCTGTTTTTGCAAATAATATAAGCTACGTTATGGTTGCAATCAACGCCGTAGGGATAGCTGCGTTTATCTTTACCGATAAAAAGAATTTGCAATGGCTGCTTGTATTTTGGACGGTGGCTTTGATTTATGCCTACTGTATGTTTGCGAGTTCCAACACCGGCCTAGGCGCAATCTCGCAAGGGCTTTCCGTGGCGGCGCTTGGCAGTATATTTATGATTGCCGATTGTCTAAAGGAAATGCAAGTGGAAGAGGTCCGCCGACCCTTCTTAGCGGTGCTTGCCTTGGTGTTACTGATACAGCCTGTTGCGCAAATCACGTCGCAAGGCATACATAGCTTTACTGTAGGGCAAGAAGTCGTAGCGTATGATTTTGGTTGTAAATCAGGAATATTTGCAACAAAGTCAAGCATAGAGGAAGAAAGGAAATACTATTTAGACATTCAGCCGATTTTAGAGGATGAAGATAAAAGCGTCGTATATTTTTCCTTTAAAATTTGGATGTATATGTGCGGGGAGAATGAAATAGGCGCGTATTCCGGGTGGTTGGCGGGAGCGAACGAAACCTCATACGCTCGATTGTTAGAGTATTATAAAATCAATCCTCATAAAGTTCCCGATTACATATATTTAGACGGAGCTTATCCTTGGGCAAATGAAAATTATCAAAAAGTTGCCGACGAATTAGGATATAGCGTGGAGAAAAAGGATTGCGGGTATCTTTTAAGTAAAATGAATTGATTTAATAGAATACATCCCCACCTCTAGTGGGGGATGCTTACTTAGTGGACGCGCTTGGACAAAATGTTATCAATGTTTTGTTTAACGGGCAACTCGTCCCTCAAGTCCGTCCAACCCACAAAAGACAACCAAAAAAACCGTATCAAGAAGATACGGTTTTTTTGGTGCTCGTGGCCGGACTTGAACCGGCACGGTATCTCTACCGAGGGATTTTAAGTCCCTTGCGTCTGCCTATTCCACCACACGAGCGTTAAAGAATACACTCTGCACCAAACGCGGTGCAGAGTGCTTGTTTGGAGGCGCCACCCGGATTTGAACCGGGGGATAAAGGTTTTGCAGACCTTGGCCTTACCACTTGGCTATAGCGCCTTCTGCTTGCCTCGTCGGCAAAAATTGAAAGAAAAAACAGTGCAGATGTTGGAGCGGGAAACGAGATTCGAACCCGCGACATTCACCTTGGCAAGGTGACGCTCTACCACTGAGCTATTCCCGCATATAATCCGCACTGTTTTTTGATGGTGGAAGTTACAGGGTTCGAACCTGTGACCCTCTGCTTGTAAGGCAGATGCTCTCCCAGCTGAGCTAAACTTCCGTCGAAAGCTTATTAACTATACCACATTCATAATCAAAAGGCAAGCGTTTTTTATGCTTTTTTCCAAAAAAAATAAAAAAAATAAAAAATTTTTTCAAGGGGAGGAATCTCCTTTATAGAATATGTAAAAACAGCAAAAATTTGTTAAAAAACCGTTTCACGGGCGAAAAATGCGTTTATAAATAAGAAAGTCTATTGACAAAACGGGGGACGCGTGTTATAATGTCCCTAACAAAAAACAACAGAGGTATTTTTATGAAGTATGCATTAAGAGGTATCACCGCGGAAGAACTCAACTATTCCATGAACCGTATCAAAGTGGACAAAGACACGAAGTTTGAAATCAAGCCTCAATTCTCCCGCACCGTAAGAAGAGTACAGGAAAACGACAAGCTTTGGTTTGTTGCTTTAGAAGTAAAGGTAGAATCCACCGACGCTGAACCCAAGCCTTTCAATTTGAAAGTGCGCCTTGTAGGTATGTTCGAGGCGGAGGATATTCAAGACGAGCTTGACAGACGCGACCTCGTTATCAATATGACGGAAATCGTATATCCCTACCTTCGCGCAGCGGTATCCGCGCTGACGGCTAACGCGTTCATCAATCCTATGATGCTCCCCGTCATTCCCGCAGGCACGATGTTCCCAGAGGATAGAGAACCCGTTGAAAACCTCAACTAATCGAAAAAACAAAGAAAAATCGGCTGTTTTAAGCCGATTTTTTTATTTGCGCAATCCGTATTATTTATAAGGAAGTAAAAAATTGTTGATTTAAGGGAAAAAGCGTGGTATAATACAAGAGATATGAAAAAAATTCTCACCTATTTCAAACCCTATAAATGGCAAAGCTTGCTTGGTCCGCTGTTCAAGCTTTTAGAGGCGACCTTCGAGCTTTTGGTGCCGTTCGTCGTAGCCCTTATCGTGGATAGGGGCTTAGGCGCATACCAAAACGGCGGGTATCCCAACGCCGATAAGGGCTATCTTATCGCTATGTGCGCGTTGCTCGGCGTGTTCGGCTTGGTAGGGCTTGTGTTCTCGGTAACGGCGCAGTATTTCTCCGCCCGCGCGGCGACGGGAGTCTCCGCTTCCGTTCGGGGAGATTTGTTTAAAAAGTTACAATCGCTCAGCTATAAAGATATGGATAAAATGGGGCAGGCGACTATGCTGACCCGTATGACCAGCGACGTGGATAAAATGCAAACGGGTATCAACCTGTTTTTGCGGTTGCTTTTGCGTTCGCCCTTCATCGTGTTCGGCGCGCTCGTTTGCGCGTGTATCATCGACCCCGCGTCCTTTTGGATTTTCGGCGGGGCAATCCTTATCCTCGCCGTCGTGGTGTACGCGGTTATGTTCCTGTGTATGCCCCTTTATAAGAAAACGCAGGCAAAGCTGGACAAGGTACTCCTTTCCACCCGTGAAAACTTAACGGGCGCGAGGGTGCTTAGAGCCTTTTGCAAGGAAGAGAGCGAAAGAACGCTCTTCAACGAGCGCAATGAGGAGCTGACCAAGGGCAGGAAATTCGTCCACGGTATCGCGGCAATCACCAACCCGCTTACCTATATCCTCGTCAATATCTCCACGATTGCCCTGCTGTACGCGGGCGGGCTTCGCGTGGAAAGCGGTTCGCTTACGCAAGGCAAGGTGATAGCCCTTTACAACCTTATGGGGCAAATTTTAATCGAGCTTATCAAGCTCGCCAACCTCATCGTAACGGTGGCGAAGGCTTGGGCGAGCGCGGAGCGTATCGAGGCGGTGCTTGCCATGCAGCCCTCGCTGGAAATCGTGAACGAGCCTACCGTGTACGAGGATAACGGCGACTTTATTCGTTTTGACGGGGTGAGCGTTCGTTATAACGAGGGTGCGGACGAGGCGTTGGAAAACCTCTCCTTCTCCGTAAAGCGCGGGGAAACGGTGGGGGTAATCGGCGGTACGGGTTCGGGTAAAACTACTCTCGTCAACCTCATTCCCCATTTCTACGATACGAGCGCGGGCAGAGTGCTGATTGAGGGCAAGGACGTGCGCGCGGAGAGCTTGCAGGGGTATCTTCGTGAAAAAATCGGCGTAGTGCCGCAAAAGGCACAGCTCTTTAAGGGTACGGTTCGCGAAAACCTGCTTTGGGGCAGGGCGGACGCGACGGACGGGGAGCTTATGCAGGCGCTTCGTATCGCGCAGGCGGAAGACTTCGTCCTTGAAAAGGGCGGGTTGGACGCGCCCGTAGAGCAGGGGGGGAAGAACTTCTCCGGCGGGCAAAAACAGCGCTTGACGATTGCCCGTGCGCTCGTTAGAAACCCTGAAATTTTGATTTTGGACGACTCGTCGTCCGCGTTGGACTATGCGACGGACGCGGCGTTAAGACGGGGGATTTCCAAGCTGGATACCACCGTGTTTATCATCTCCCAACGCGCGTCTTCCGTTTTGAACGCGGATAAAATTATCGTGCTTGACGACGGCAAAGCCGTGGGTATGGGTACGCATCAAGAGCTTATGCGCTCTTGCGAGGTCTACCGTGAAATTTACTTCTCGCAGTACGAGAAGGACGGGGGGGCGTGCGTATGAAAACAAGCACGTTAAAACGCATTTTGCGGTATGTTGGAAGATACCCGTTCTCCCTTGTCGGTTCCTTGCTCTTTTCCGTAGCGACGGTGGCGGCGACCTTGTTCGTACCCGTACTCTTCGGCGACGCAATCGATTGTATTATGGAAAACGGAGTGGCTTGGGCGAGCCTGAAACGCATATTCGTTCAAATCGCAATCGCCGTAGGGATAGCCTCTTTATCCCAGTGGCTTACCGGTATTTGCAACAATCGAATTTCCTGCAACGTGGTGCGGGATATTCGCAGGGACGCGTTTTATAAAATCGGCGCGCTGCCCTTAAAATATATCGACGCCCACTCCCACGGGGATACGGTGAGCAGGGTAATTGCCGACGCCGACCAGTTCTCGGACGGGCTTTTGATGGGCTTTACCCAGTTTTTCACGGGGCTTATGACCATTTTAGGCACGATTGCCTTTATGCTTGCTACCAACCCCAAAATCGGGGTCATCGTGGTGCTGGTAACCCCCGCGTCCCTGTTCGTGGCTAAGTTTTTGGCGACGCATACCCATAAATACTTCCAAGAACAAACCCGCGCGCGCGGGGAGCAGACTGCCTTTGCTGAAGAGGCAATTAGCGGTATGAAAACGGTGCAGGCGTTCGCGCACGAGGACGAAAACGCCGAAAAATTCGACGAAATCAACGCCCGTTTGGAAAAGGCGACGATGAACGCCACCTTCTATTCCTCGCTCGTCAATCCCAGCACGCGGTTTATCAACAATTTGGTGTACGCGCTCGTAGCCCTCGTCGGGGCGTTTGACGTGGCAAACGGCGTATTCACCGTCGGCGGGCTGACCAAATTCCTTTCCTATGCAAATCAATACACCAAGCCCTTCAACGAGATTTCAGGGGTTATTACCGAGCTAAAGAGCGCCTTCGTTTGCGCGGGGCGTATCTTCGAGCTTATCGACGAGGAAGAGGAGCTTCCCGATACGGCAAACCGCGCGCTGGAGCGCGCAGAGGGCAACGTGGCTTTGCGTTGCGTAGAGTTTTCCTATTCCCCCGAAAGACCTCTCATCGAGGGACTTTCCCTTAGCGTTAATAAAGGGGAAAGGGTCGCTATCGTCGGCAGGACGGGCGCGGGAAAAACCACCCTTATCAATTTACTTATGCGTTTTTACGACGTAGACGGGGGGCAGGTATGCGTTGAGGGCGAGGATATCCGCACGCTTACGAGAAAGTCCCTGCGCCAAAGCTACGGTATGGTCTTGCAGGAAACCTGGCTCAAAAGCGGTACGGTGAGAGAAAATTTAAAGCTCGGCAAACCGAATGCGACGGACGAGGAAATGATAGCGGCGGCGAAAGCAGCGCACGCGCACGGGTTTATCAAGCGTATGGAAAAAGGGTACGACACCGAGCTTGGCGAAAACGCCGCGCTTTCCGAGGGGCAAAAGCAGCTCCTTTGTATCGCGCGTATTATGCTTACGAAACCGCCCATGCTGATTTTAGACGAGGCAACCTCGTCCATCGATACGAGAACGGAAAGGAAAATCAGCGACGCGTTTGCAAAGCTTATGGAAGGGAGAACTTCCTTTATCGTGGCGCACAGGCTTTCCACTATCGTGAATGCGGACTGTATTTTGGTGATGGAAAACGGACGCGTGGTGGAGCAAGGCACGCACGAGGATTTAAAAAAGGCAAACGGCGCGTATGCGGCGCTGTATAACGGACAATTTGTATGAATGTAAAAACCAAAAGAAAAAACAAAGGCAATCTGTACCGCAGTTTTATCGAGCTTATCATCGTAGGGAGCTTGACGGGGATTTTTGCGGGCGCAATCGTAACCGCGTTCAATATCCTCGTACACGAGGGAGAGCAAATCTCGCGTAATTTTTACGCGTACACGCGAAGCAATCCCGCGTTTATTCCCTTGCTTGTATTGCTGCTTGGTATCGGCGCGTTTTTCATCGGCGTGCTGGTCAATATCTCCTCGGTCATTCGCGGCTGCGGGATACCGCAGGCGGAGGGCGGCTCCAGAGGTATCGTACCCTTTAAGTGGTATAGGGACTTAACGGCGATGTTTTCGGCGAGCTTAGTCAGTATCTTTTTGGGCTTGTCTATCGGCGCGGAGGGACCTAGCGTACTCATCGGCGCAACCGCCGGCGACGGCGTTTCGTCGGGGTTAAAGCGGGACGCTATGATACGGAAATATCAAATTACGGGCGGGGCGTGTACGGGTCTTGCCGTGGCGTCCAACGCGCCGCTTACGGGTATGGCGTTCGCCTTTGAGGAGGCGCACAAGCGTTTCACCCCCGAAGTATTTATCTGCGCGTTCTCCTCGGTCATTTTCGGCGTTTTGACCCGTTCGATGATTTACCGTATCCTCGGTATGGAAATTCAAAGCGCCTTCCATTCCTATATCTTCTATGAAATGCCCATTCGCTATTACGGGTTCGTTATCATAGCGGGCTTCGTTTGCGGGGGGTTGGGCGTGGCGTTCTATAAAACCTGCTTTCTTATGCGCAGGCTTATGCGGAAAATTTCCTTAAAGGACAAGCGCTACACCTACGGCGTAAGAATAGCGATAGCCGTCTTTTTAGGCGGCTTGGTATCCTTCGCGGCGGCGGGGGTTATGGGCGGCGGACACGAGCTTATCGAATCCTTAGGCACGCTGGGCGGGCTGACGGAGCCTACGACGGAGAGCGCGTTCGGGCTGTCCTTGGTGTTGACCCTGCTCGTCATTTTGGTTTTGAAATTTTTGATTACGACGGTCAACGTCGGCGCAGGGTTGCCGTGCGGTATCTTTATTCCCATTATCGCAATCGGCGCGTGTATCGGCGGATTGCTCAACGGCTTGTGGCTGAAAATCGCCCCCGATATGGCGCAGTATTGCGATTTGATGGTGATGATTTGTATGGCGGCGTTCTTTACCACCGTTGTCAAAGCGCCCATTACCTCTATCATTATGATTTGCGAGTTCACGGGCAGCTTTGCGCCCTTGCTTCCCGTTATCATCGCCGTTTCGCTTGGCTATATCATCGGCGAAATGTCGAGGACGGACGGCATTTACGAGGAGCTTTTGGAACAGTACGAGCACGAGGCGGGCATACACGAACGCGCTGTGAGCGAGGTATTCACCTTCACCGTAGAGCCTCGTTCTATCGCCGACAGGCGGGAGGTTCGCGACGTTTTGTGGCCGGCAGGTGCGAGAGTAAAGGAAATCCACAGAGGGGAAGAAGTGATTTTGCCCGAGGGGGATACCCTTCTTAAAAGCGGGGATATTTTAACCGTCGTTTGCAAAACGGACGACCCGGTAAGAACGCGCGAGGATTTGGAGCATATCTTAGGCTAACGGCGCATATATTGCAATATGCGGCTATATGAAGAAATTTTCAAAAACACGGACGGCGCGGCGTTTGCGCGGTGTACCTTTATCCCGAAGGGGGGCGGGTATTTCGAAGGCGTAAAGGCGGTGGGAGATTTTTCTCCCGAACGGGTCGTATTGCATTTTCCGCGCGAAACGGTAGAGATAGAGGGGGAAAACCTCTCTATCAAAAAATACTGCGACGGCGATTTACAGCTCATAGGGCAAATTGTTTTCATCAAGGTGCAAAATGGGGCTGTTTGACGGAGTAAAGGAACGCATTCTTTTACAAGGGATTATGCCCGAAAGGGCGCTTTTGCGCCTCAAAAGAGCAGGAATTTGGGTATATAACGCAAAAAAAGTCGAAAAAAATCAAATACTTTTATGCGTAAAGAGAAAAGATATCCAAAAAGTTTTTGCAATTTATCCAAATGTATGTTATAATAATAACGCGCAAAGCGCGTACACCGTAACCTATAAAGGGTCGGCAGGGCTTGGAAAGCTCGTAACCGCGGTTCAAAAACGGGCGGGCTTACTGCTTGGGTTTTTGGTGTGTATGACGGCTACGCTCGCCTGTCAGCCTCTCGTTTTCGAGGTGGAAGTCCTCGGCGCACAAGGGTATGCCAGAGAAGTCAAAATTGCCTTGGACGAGGCGGGTATCCGTCCTTTTGCGCCTTATAAAGGGGGGCAAGAGGATTTGATAAGCGCAAAGCTCCTTGCCTTAGAGGGCGTGGAGTACGCTTCCGTTAAAAAGAACGGACACCGCGTAGCGGTAGAGGTGCGAGTAAGTCCTTTTTTGGAAAGCAAAAGCCAAACGGGGAGTATGCAATCCGCGCGGACGGGAAAAATCATAGCGATGACGGTATTACGCGGCACGCCCCTTAAAAAGGTCGGGGAAGAGGTTCGTATCGGCGAAACGCTGGTCGGGGACTGGTTTTCCACGGAAGAAGGGGGGCAGGTACGCGTTGAAATTATCGCGCGCGTGTGTATAGCATGCGTATATGCGTGCGAGATAGAGGCGGAAAACGAGGACGAGGCGTTCGCGAAAGCCTATCTGGCACTTGCGCTTAAAGAAACGGACGAACTCAAAGCAAGGCGCATAGAAGCGCGAGAGGGGAGATATTTCGTAACGCTGGAATATACGGCGGTAGAAAGAATGAATTTTTAAACGAGGCGGAAGAATGGTCGTTAAAATCAAAAAAAGTATAGAGCTTGCCTCTTTGGACGAGCTGTCGAGGATACTCGGCGCGTACGACGAAAACCTGACCTATATTTCCAGGGAGCTTGGCGTGCTTGCCTACGTGGACGGCTTAAAAATCCGTTTAGAGGGGGATGAGGAAAGCGTTCGGCTTGGCGAAGAGGTCGTTTGCGCCCTGCAAAAGAGCGTAGACGGCGAGCGTATCGACCCCGTGCGGGTGGCGTACTGTATCGAGCTTGCCAAAGAGGGCAGAGCGGACGAAATTGCCGCGATGGACGGCGGAACGGTAGCAATCACTGCGCGCGGTAAACAAATCAAGTGCAAGACGATCGGGCAAAAGCAGTACGTTAACGCCATAAAGAAAAACACGGTGGTGTTCGGGGTAGGCCCTGCGGGTACGGGTAAGACGTACCTTGCCGTGTGTATGGCGGTGTCGGCGTTTAAGAGCAGGCAGGTGGAGAAAATCATTCTTACCCGGCCTGCGGTAGAGGCGGGGGAAAAGCTCGGCTTTTTGCCGGGGGATTTACACGAAAAGGTAGACCCCTATCTTCGCCCCTTGTACGACGCCTTGCAAGAGCTTTTGGGCTTGGAAACGTACGGCAAGCTCATGGAAAGAGGGGCGATAGAGGTTGCGCCGTTAGCGTACATGCGCGGGCGCACGCTGTCGAATGCGTTTATCATTTTGGACGAGGCGCAAAACACCACGCGCGAGCAAATGAAAATGTTCCTGACCCGTATGGGCGAGGGCAGTAAGACGGTGGTAACGGGGGACGTTACCCAAATCGATTTAGACGGAAAGGAAAGCGGGCTGGTGCACGCTACCTCGATTTTAGAGGGGGTAGAGGGCGTCGGCGTTTGCCGTCTTACGGCAAAGGACGTCGTAAGACATCCGCTGGTTATGCGCATTATCCGCGCGTATGAAAAGGACGCGAAAAAAACGCAGGAGAAAAAAGAAAAAACCCGTGTGAAACGCACGGAAGGAGAGTAACGAAAGATGGCGGTAAAAGAATTCGGGAGAGAGTGGACGAAACAGGATTTGCTCAAAAGCATACTCCTCTTTTTCGTGCATTTCTTGGTTTTAATACTGCTCGTGGCGGCGTTCGTGCTTGGCAGTCATCTTAAAGAGTTTGTCGAGCATTTGAAAAACTTCGGCGCAAATTATTTGTACGCGCTGTTTTGCGTACTGCTGCTCGTCGTCATTATGTATTTGTACTATTTCTTCGAGGAGAGGGAGATGCTGCTTAGCGCAAAAAACATCACCTTGATATTCATTCTCCTCGACGTATATTTCGTCGTGTGCTGGCTGATTAGCAGCAATATCGACATTTACGCAAGACCCGTAGCGCTCTTGGCGCTCTTGACCTGCGTTTTAGTGGGGCGGCGTTCGGCAATTTTCATGAACGTTATCGGCGCGCTGCTCTTATTCGTAGTCGATACGTACAGCGGCGGGTTCTCGGCGGAAAGCTCGTACTATTCCTCCTTGCTCATCTCCTTTACGGCGGGCATGTTCGCTATCTTCTTCTGCGGTAAGACGAGAACGCGCTTTGGCATCGTCGGTATCGGGCTGGGTATCGTAGTTCCCATTGACTTCATCATCGGGCTTTTGCATATTTCCACCTTTATCGAGGGTACGACGGGCGGTTTATCCCCCTTGCAGGGCGTCGGGCTGAATATGGGCTACGGGTTCTTCGGCGGGGTCATGTCCACCGTTATCTTCCTTGCAATTTTGCCCCTTTTCGAGGTGATTTTCAATTGCTTGACCGTATACAGGCTTCGAGAGCTTACCAGCCCCGACGCGAGAATTTTGCGCAAGCTTAAAGCGGAAGCACCCGGCACCTATCACCATTCCATGATGGTGGCGCAGCTTGCGGAGGCGAGCGCGGCGGCGATCGGCGAAAGCCCCGACTATGCGAGGGCGGCGGCGCTGTATCACGACGTCGGGAAATTGCACTATCCCGAACATTTCACCGAAAACCAAGGGGAGTACAACCTGCACGATGAGCTTACGCCCGAATTGTCCGCGGACATTATCCGTTCGCACGCCAAGGACGGGTACACGGTGATAAGAAACCATCATTTGCCAGAGTTCCTCGCGGATATTGCGGTACAGCACCACGGCACGATGCCTATCCGTTACTTCTACGCAAAAGCGTTGAAAATGACGGACGGGGAGCTGAATATCGAGGACTTCTCCTATCTTGGCCCTAAGCCCCAAACCAAGCTTGCGGCAATTATCATGATTGCAGACGCAAGCGAGGCGGCGGTACGCGCGACGAACGCGCGCACGCCTGAGCAGGCGGAAAAAGCCATTCGCGCCGTTATCGAGGAGAGAATGGATTTGGAGCAATTCGCCGAATGCGATATCACGCTTGCCGACTTGACGAAGATTAGACAAGCGCTCGTGTATGCGCTGACGGGGGTAAACCATCACCGTATCAAGTACCCCTCAATCAAGTACAAGCGCACGGAAAACGGCACGAAAGGGGAAAACGTATGACGAGGTTTTCCGTCTATTGCGAAAGCGAGGACTTTCCCGCGCCCGCCCTGCGCGCGCTTGAAAAGGCGGTGGGGGAAAAGGTAAAGGCGGATAGTCCGCTTGCCGTAGAGCTTGTCTTCGTGGACGGCGGGGAAATCCAAAGGCTCAACCGCGAAACGCGGGGAATAGACAGGGTTACGGACGTACTCAGCTACCCCGCGCTTGACCTTGTGAAGGGGGAGCCTTTGCGGGGCGAGGACTATCCCTTGGATATCGACGAGGAGGGGAACCTGCTCGTCGGTTCGATTGCGATATGCACGGCAAGGGCAAGGGAGCAGGCAGAGGAGTACGGACACTCCTACGAACGGGAATTGCACTATTTGTTGGTACACGGCATTTTGCACTGTCTTGGGTACGACCACGAAACGGACGGCGAACGGGCGGAAATGCGGGCAAAGGAAGAAGAAATTCTGGGTATACTTGGAATTGTGAGGTAGGTTATGAAAAGCGGATACGTAGCGGTCATCGGCAAAGCGAACGCAGGAAAAAGCACCCTAATCAACGTTATGGTAGGGGAGAAGGTTTCCATCGTTTCGCCCAAGCCTCAAACCACGCGGGACAGAATTTTGGGGGTATTGACGGAAGAGGATTATCAAATCGTTTTCGTGGACACGCCCGGAATTTACAAGGCGAGAAACGCCCTGACGGATATGATGATGCGCACCACGGATATGAGCGCAAAGTCGGTGGATTATATTCTGTTCGTTTTGGACGGACACGAGGGCGTGAGCGAGGAAGATTTCGAGCTGATTAGAAAGTATAAGGCTTTGAATATCCCTATGGCGGTGGCGTACACGAAAATCGACATTATGCCCAAGGAAAATATTCCGTTGGATATGGCGAAATTCGCGGACGCGGAGCTGGATTTGGACGTCTTCCCCGTTTCGGCGAGAAAGGGCAAAAATATCCGCGCCCTGAAGGAATTTTTGGCAGAACAAATGCCCGAAGGCGAAAAGGCGTTCGTGGAGGATATCGTTTCGGACAAGAGCGAGAAATTTATGATTGCGGAAATTATGCGCGAGAAAATTTTGCTCAAATTCGACAAGGAAATCCCGCACGGTATCGCTATCGTTATCAATCATTTTATCTTGCAGGACAACGGCGTGTACGATATCAATTTGGATATCGTTTGCGAAAGAGCCAACCACAAAGCCATTCTCATCGGCAAGCAGGGCAAGGCGATTAAGGAAGTGTCGTCTTTTGCCCGCCAAGACATGGAAAAATTCCTGGGCGCGAAGGTATTCTTAACCACCTACGTCAAAGTGAAAGAGGACTGGCGGGATAAGATAGGGCTATTGCGGGAGTACGGCTACGAGGATTACAAGGAGTAAAGCGTGTATATGCGTCGCATTTCGGCGTTGCGGCTCGGTTACATACTATCGGTATGAGCCCTCGCCGTGCCTTGAACTGCTTGCGTCTGCCCACTTTACGGCTTCGTACTGTATCGGGTAAGGACGGGCAATCTAAAAACACGAGCGAAAAGACGCTAAGACTGGGTGCAGGCTCAGCCTGCCTCGCGTCTGCCCACTTTACAGATTCGTACTGTATCGGTTCGCATAAAGCTCCCGTTTTTCTCCCAAACTAACTAACGGGAGGACGGGACTATGCACGACAAACGGGAAGAGAACGGCGCGGCGAAAATGGCTTGGAAGCTCTTTGAGCAAACGGGGAGTATCAGCTATTATATGCTCTACTACGATTTAATGCGAAGGAAGTAATTATGGAAATCAAGACGGAGGCAATCGTATTACAGTCTATCGACTACAAAGACAGCGATAAACTGCTCACCTTGTTTTCTCCGTCCTTGGGCAAAATCACGGTAGGAGCAAGAGGGGTAAAAAAGCCCAAAGCCAAGCTCGCGTTTGCAACCCAGCCCTTTTGTTTTTGCGAGTATATCCTCGCGGAGAAGGGGGGCAGGTACACGATGACGAACGCATATCTGCACGAGAGCTTCTTTGCCCTGCGCTACGACGTCGTCCGTTTTTACGCGGCGTGCGCTATGGCGGAAATTTGTTTGGCTATCCTGTACGAGAACGAGAAATACGAAGGCTTGTTCGTGGGGCTTGCGGAGGGCTTGAAATCGCTTGCTTTATCCCAAGACGACCCCGCGGAATCGGTGCTGACCTTTGTATTGACCGCGCTTAGAGAAAGCGGATACCCCCTCGATTTGGGTTTTTTAGAGGAATGCGGCGGGGATATCGGCGAGAGATTGTATTTTGACTTTGCGGACGGGCGGTTCACCACGCTTGAACGCGCCGCGGCAGGCGAAAAAGCCAGCCTGTCCACCTATTACGCCTTGCGCAAATGCGCGGGCTTGACCTATCGGGAAGACGCGCTTGCGGGGGGCAATAAACGCGCTCTGCGCCTCGTCAAAGCCTACCTTTCCGAAAAGACCGAAAGTAAGTTCGATAACTTAGGAGAACTCATTCGGTTATACGATTAATTTTTGGAAGTCCGGAAACTCAGTTTCTGGCGAGGAGTGGAGCAGCGCTCCGCGAAAACGTACCCCATAAGCAAAACTCGGTTTTAGAGGGGGCGTGTAAAAATCAAAAAGGAAATTATTATGGCAAGAACGAAAAAACAAGAAACCAAAGAGCTTGCGCCCGTAACCCGCGCGGAGAAAAAGGACGCAACGAAAAAGCTCATCACCACATTGCTTGCGGAAAAACCGTTTAAGCATAACGAGCTTATCGAAGAGGTATCTAAAATCTACGCCGAGCGCTACGCAGGCGAGGATACCGAAAACATCAACGACGTCAAGGGCAGAGTCGGCTCTGTACTCGACATTATGAAAAAGGACAGCGATATCATGTACGACGGGGGCATGTATGCGTTAAAAGCCCGTACGGTTGCGCCCCCGCCCGCGCAGGAAGAAAAGGCGGAGGAAGCGCCCGCACCAAAAAAGCGGGGCAGAAAGCCCAAGGCGGAAAAGAAAGAGGCAGAGCCTCTCCCGCCCGCGCCCATACAGCCGATTGCGCCCGTCGCGCCCGTAACTCCTGAGGTTGCGCCCGAGCCTATTCCCGAACAGGAAGAAGCGCCCGCGCCCAAGAAACGGGGCAGAAAACCCAAGGCAAAAGCCGAGCCAGCAAAGGAAGAGGCGAAAGAGGAACAAAAAGCAGAAAAAGCAGAAGAAACCGCCCTTACCGTTACGGAAAAAGCGGAGGTGGCGAAAGCGCCCGTGGTAATGGATATGAGCTTTTTGTTCGGGGATAAAAAGCCCGTCAAAGCCGAGCCTCAAAAAACGGAAGAAAAGACGGTCAAAAAAGAAGAAAAGTCCGAAGCGAAGCAAGAGGCTAAGCCCGTGCAAAACACGCAGAAAAAGACCTCTGCAAAGCCCGTAACAAGACAAACCGTCCGCACGATAAGAAAGCCTGCGCAAAAGCCCTTAACGGCAAACGAAAAGCTTTGCGAGGAGTTCTTAAAACGCATTAGAAAGCTGGGCGGGGAGTACTTTGAGTATTACTCGGTGTACCTGCTTGAACGGTATTCTTTGAAAAACGGCAGACGGCTTGAGGGCTTAAAAATCAGCGGCGGCGACCACGACGGCGGTATTGACGGCGAAATCGAGCTTACGGATAAGCTTGGATTTAGAGAAACCATCTACATACAGTCGAAGAACTGGAACCCTGAAAAGGGGGACGAGAAGCTGTGGGTAGTGGGGGAAACGCTGTTACAGCAATTTATCGGCGCGTGCGCTTGCAGACAGGCAAAAGACAAAAAGCAAAATTGCCGCGGGATTTTCATCACGACTTCCCGTTTCACGCCTGAGGCGAAACACATTTTAGAGGATATGTCGAACAAAATCGTGGGCTACGACGGCGAAGATTTGTTCGAGGCGGCGAAGGAATGCGCCTTTGGCGTTATCGAAAAAAACGGCGTTTGGAGCTTGGACGAAACGTTACTTTCTGGCACGAAAGCGTTTTTTAATTTATATTAAACGGCGAAGTGAATTGTCCTAACGGACATGAATTGCGTTGCAAAGCAACGCGCTGTGGAAATATTACAATAACGCCGGCGAAGTCGGCAATTCGCGAACGCACAGCGTTCAATTCACGGCAATCGTCAATTCACGTAAGCCTTGCTTACAATTCACAATAGCATTAACCGCGCGCAGGCGCGTAAACGGAGAACATAACTATGTACAACGAAAGAGCGTACCGTTTGGGCAGTAAGCGGTCTACCATACGCGAGATTTTTGAATACGCAAAGATAAGAAGCGAGCAAATCGGCGCGGAAAACGTCTTTGACTTTTCCATCGGCAATCCGTCCGTTCCCGCGCCTGCGAAGGTGAACGAAACCATTCGCCGTTTGACGGAAGAAATTCCGTCCGTGGCGCTCCACGGCTACACCTCGGCGCAAGGGGATAAGGGGGTGCGCGAACAAATCGCGCAAAACTATACCAAACGGTTTGGGGTACCCCTTTCGGGGGACGATTTGTATATGACCTGCGGTGCGGCGGCGTCCTTGACGATTACCCTGCACGCTTTGTACTGCGAGGGGGACGAGTTTATTACCTTCGCACCCTATTTCCCCGAATACGCGGTATTCGTGGCGGGCGCAGGCGCAAAGCTGACGGTGTTGCAGTCCAACCCCGACACTTTATTGCCCGATTTTGAGGCGTTGGAAAGGGCGCTGACTCCGCGTGTGAAGGGGGTGCTTATCAACTCCCCCAAC
>JAZKXK010000128.1:0-3375 GCA_045611525.1 Candidatus Scatosoma sp.
TTTCATTTGCTTGTTTGTCAAATAAAATCTCATTTCTTTCTTATTCCATTTTTAATCTTCGTCTACCGAACAGCAGTTCGGGCTTCCCGCTTTCGCGGCGACAGCTTGTATATAATACCACATCGCCTTTTTAATTGTCAAGCGTTTTTTCTTACTTTTTTTAACTTTTTTTAAAAAATTTTGTAAGATTTTGCGCTTTTCTCGCGAGAGCTTGTCAATAATACCACTTTATTATTACCTTGTCAACTGTTTTTTATAACTTTTTCCACTTTTTTTTCAAAAGCGCAAAAGTTGTTTTTTGTTTAGCCGCGCGGGCAAGCGCGAGCGTTGCCTTTTCGCCGTTGACGTCTACTTCTTTGACAATATCCGCATTTTCACCCTTTCCTTCCGCAACCGACAGCGCCAACACGTCTTCCTTGAACGCCGCCGTGGAAAGCACGCTTTTTACCTTTCCTTCCGCTATATAATATATATGGATACGGTCGGTAATACTGAAATCCGCCTCTTTTCTCATCGCTTGCACCTTGGAAACGAGTTCGCGTTCGATACCCTCGATGATAAGCTCTTCCGTAAGCTGGGTGTTCAGCGCAACCGTTACGCCCTTATCGCTTGCGGAAATAAAGCCCGTCTTGCTTTCGGTGAAGATTTGCAAATCCTCCTCTTGAAGCACGACTTCGCTGTCCTGCGCAAGGACGTACTCCCCGCCGCCTTTTACAGCCTCTACGACTTCCTTCGCCGCCTTCGCGTCGCAGCCCTCCAAGAACGTCTTAATCATACCGAGCTTTTTACCGTATTTAGGCCCGATGGTTTTGAGCTGAGGCTTGAGCTTATAGGAAATAAACTCCCCTGCGTCCTCTGCGGACTTGTATTCCTTGATATTCAATTCATCAAGCGCGATGGCTTTCAAGCCCTCGTCCAAATCCTCCGCCCTTGCCGTAACGACGTACATTTCCGCAAGAGGCTGGCGGTTTTTCACGTTGCCGGAGTTGCGGGCTGCTCTGCCGAGGTTGACGATATCCAGTACGGTATCCATACCCTTTTCAAGCTGCACGTCCACCATAGAAGCGTCGTATACGGGGAAAGAACAAAGGTGTACGGACTTGGGCGCGTCCTTGAAGAACGCAGGCACGAGGTTAAGATACATTTGTTCCGCGATAAACGGCGTATAGGGCGCGGTAAGCTTTGCAAAGGTAACGAGAACGTGCCAAAGGGTGGTGTATGCCGCCGCCTTGTCCTCCGTCATTTCGCTGCCCCAGTATCTATCTCTGCCGCGGCGAACGTACCAGTTGGAAAGGATATCCACAAATTCCTGTAACGCGCGCGCGCTGTCCGTTATATTATATACGGCAAGATTTTTGTCCACGCAGTCCACCAAGGTGTTGAGCTTGGACAAAATCCATTTATCCATAAGAGAAAGCTTGCAATTTTTTAAATCGTACTTGGACGGGTCGTAGCCGTCGATATCCGCGTACAGGCAGAAGAACGCATAGGTATTCCAAAGGGTACCCATATATTTTCTCTGCGCTTCCGATACCGCCTCAGGGTAAAACCTCGAAGGCAGCCAAGGTGCGGAAGAGGTATAGAAATACCAGCGAACGGCGTCTGCGCCCTGTTTGTCCAGTACCGTCCAAGGGTCGACGACGTTGCCCTTATGCTTGGACATTTTGATACCGTTCTTGTCGTTGACGTGTCCCAAAACGATACAGTTTCTAAACGGCGCCTTATCAAAGAGCAAAGTAGAAATAACGAGCAAGGTATAGAACCAGCCGCGCGTTTGGTCGACTGCCTCGGAGATGAAATCCGCAGGGAAGGTTTGCTCAAACAGCGCCTTGTTTTCAAACGGATAATGATACTGGGCAAACGGCATCGAACCCGAATCGAACCAACAGTCGATAACCTCGGGCGTACGGCTCATTTTACCGCCGCACTTCCCGCACTTGCAGGTCAGGCTATCCAAATAAGGACGGTGCAATTCGATATCCTTGGGCGCGCCGCACTTTTCTACGAGTTCCTCGCGAGAACCGATTACCTCGATTTCGCCGCAATCCTCGCACACCCAAACGGGCAAAGGCGTACCCCAGTATCTATCGCGGGACAAGCCCCAGTCGATTACGTTTTCAAGGAAGTTACCCATACGCCCTTCCTTGATGGTGGCGGGCATCCAGTTGACCGAACGGTTGGTTTCAATCAATCTATCCTTGATTTCGGTGACTTTGATAAACCAGCTCGATCTTGCATAGTAGATAAGCGGAGTATCGCAACGCCAGCAGAAGGGATAGTTATGCGTGAATTCCATCGTCTTTAAGAGCAGATCGCGCGCCTTCAAATCCTTGACCACGAGAGGGTCCGCCGCCTGCGCGCCGACGCCCGTGAACTCGCCGCAGCCTTCGGGGAATTTCCCCTCTTCGGTGATAAGCTGTACGACGGGCAGGTTATAGCGTTTGCATACCTTATAGTCGTCTTCACCGAACGCGGGTGCAATATGCACGACGCCCGTACCGTCGGAAAGGGTTACGTAATTATCGCAGGTAACGTAATGCGACTTCTCGCGGTAGTTGAATTTCTCTTTGCCGAACGGGTACAAAGGCTCGTATTCGGCGTATTCGTATTCCGTACCCTTTTTCACGGAAAGCACGGTATAGCCCTCTTCACCCAAAACGCTCTTTAACAAGCCCTCGGCAAGGATATATTTTTCACCGCTTTCCTGCATTTCGACCATAACGTAGTCGAACGCGGGGTTCATACAAAGGGCTACGTTGGAAGGCAAAGTCCAAGGCGTCGTCGTCCAAGCGAGGATATAGGTATTCTCCGCGTCCTTGACCTTAAATTTCACGAACGCGGTGAGCTGTTTCACGTCTTTATACCCCTGCGCAACCTCGTGCGAGGAAAGCGCCGTTCCGCAACGGGGGCAA
Organism: Candidatus Scatosoma sp.; assembly: GCA_045611525.1. Taxonomy (GTDB): domain Bacteria; phylum Bacillota; class Clostridia; order Christensenellales; family Borkfalkiaceae; genus Scatosoma. The sequence goes on from JAZKXK010000128.1 coordinate 2,913, forward strand.
TAAGGCACGATTTTATGTCCTTTGTACAAAAGCCCTTTCTTGTGGATTTCTTTAATCGCCCACCACTCCGACTCGATATAATCGTCGTGATAGGTAACGTAAGGGTTGTCCATATCGCACCAGTAGCCTACCCTATCCGACATTTTCTTCCATTCGTTAGAGTACTGCCATACCGATTCTTTGCATTTTAAAATGAAGGGCTCGATACCGTAGCTTTCGATACCCGTTTTGCTTTCCAAGCCGAGCTTTTTCTCCACCTCAAGCTCCACGGGAAGACCGTGCGTATCCCAGCCCGCTTTTCTCAAAACGTGCTTGCCTTTCATGGTTTGATAACGAGGCACGATGTCCTTCATAACACGGGTAAGAATATGCCCGATATGCGGTTTACCATTCGCCGTGGGAGGGCCGTCGTAGAAGGAAAATTCCTCATTCCCTTCCGTCGCTTGCATACTCTTTTCAAATA
>JAZKXK010000129.1:0-10509 GCA_045611525.1 Candidatus Scatosoma sp.
TCGACCTCGCCGTTTCCAATATGCGCGTCCGCACGGAAATCAAGCAACGCATTTTGGAAGAGGATAAAATTATCGAGCGCTTCAAGCAATTCGAGCGTTGCTTAAACGACGAGCTGGAAATTGCGAAAATCGAAAAGAAAATCGCCAACGCCGTCCGTCAAAGCATTGATAAAAACCAAAAAGAATATTTCTTGCGCGAACAGCTCAAAGCCATTCACAGCGAGCTTGGCGACGACGGCAAGGAAGAGGACGAATACCGCGCGAAAATTTTGGCGAAAGCACTCCCTAAGGACTTGGAAGAAAAGTGCTTAAAGGAAATCTCCCGTATGGGTAAAATGCAGCCCTCTTCCCCAGAATATACGGTTATTTCGGGGTATTTGGAGCAGGTGCTTTCCCTGCCTTGGACGGAAGAAACGGAAGATACCGAGGCTTTGGCGGATTGTACGGCGGTTTTGGAAAAAGACCACTACGGCTTGGAAAAAATTAAGGAGCGTATCACCGAATACCTCGCCGTGTTAAAGCTCACGGGGAGTATGAAAGCCCCGATTTTGTGCTTCGTCGGCCCCCCGGGTGTGGGGAAAACGAGCATCGCGCAGTCGATTGCCCGCGCTTTGAACAGAAACTTCGTCCGTATGAGCCTTGGCGGGATTAAGGACGAGGCGGAAATCCGCGGCCATCGCCGCACCTATATCGGCGCAATGCCGGGCAGGATTTTATACGGTATGAAGAACGCGGGTTCGATTAATCCCGTGTTCCTGCTCGATGAAATCGACAAAATCACCGCGGATATGCACGGCGACCCGTCGGGCGCGCTGTTAGAGGTGCTTGACCCCGAGCAAAACGCCGCCTTCCGCGATAGGTATATCGAATTCCCTTACGATTTGAGCAAGGTACTCTTTATCGCAACGGCGAACTCCCTCGATACCATTCCCGCGCCCTTGCGCGATAGAATGGAAATTATCGAGCTTTCGGGGTATACCCTTGAAGAAAAGACGGAAATCGCGCGGCGGTATCTCGTCCCCAAACAGCTTGCCGCCAACGGCTTGACGGATAACAACGCAAGCTTTGCCTTAGAGGGCGTGAAAGCCGTGATAGAGGGCTACACCATGGAAGCGGGCGTGCGTACCTTAGAGCGCACGATAGGCACTCTTTGCAGAAAAATCGCAGTGCAGTACGCAAACGATAAAACCCTGCCCCATATTACGGTGGACGCGGACATAGTAGCCTCGTTTTTAGGCGCGCCCCGCTATAAATTAGAAAACGACCGCTTTGAAAAGGAGCTGGGCGCGGTAACGGGCTTGGCTTGGACGGCGTACGGCGGTACGACCTTGACGGTAGAGGCAACCTTAGTCCCCGGCAAGGGCGAGGTCAAGCTCACGGGCAAGCTTGGCGAAGTAATGAAGGAATCGGCTTTAGCGGCTTTGACCTATATCCGCGCGCACGCGGAAAAGTACGGTATTCCCGCGGAGAAGTTCACTTCTTTTGATTTGCATATCCACGTCCCCGAGGGCGCGACCCCTAAGGACGGGCCGAGCGCGGGTATCACGATTGCCACGGCGATTTTGTCCGTGTTCACGGGCAGAAAGGCGAAGGGGGATATTGCGATGACGGGGGAAATCACCCTGCGCGGAAAGGTACTCCCTATCGGCGGGTTAAAGGAAAAATCCCTCGCCGCGAGACGGGTAGGGATTACCAAGGTGATTATGCCTGAGGGCAATAAAAAGGATTTGGACGAGTTTCCCGAGGTCGTCAAGGACGAGCTTACCTTCTACCCCGTAAAGAGCGTGGAGGAGGTGTTCGATTTGGTATTAGAGGGGGGTAAAAAAGCGCCCGCAAAAAAGCGCGCGCCAAAAGCAAAACCCCTGCCCGCCATTCCAAAAGATGAAAGCTTTAATACGGTAAGGTGCTAACCATGTACGAAAACAAAGAGAAAACTACCCAACCCACGCTCGTGATTAAAAACGCAACCTTTATCACTTCGGCTGCCCGCGCGGAGCAATTTATCGCGCCCGACAAGCCGATGATTGCCGTTTGCGGAAAGTCCAACGTAGGGAAAAGTTCTTTTATCAATATGCTGGCGAATCGAAAAAAGCTCGCCAAAACGAGCAGCGAGCCGGGGAGAACGAGGCTGGTCAATTACTTTGATTTCGGGGAATTTATCCTCGCCGATTTGCCCGGATACGGCTTTGCGAGAGTATCCAAGGGCGAAAAGGAAAAGTGGGCGAAAACCCTCGACGCGTTCTTTGAAGACAAGGGAAATATCGCGCACGTGTTTATGTTGGTGGACGGGCGGCACGACCCCACGGCGGACGACGTGCAAATGATTGAGTTTTTACACTACCACACCATTCCGTTCAGCGTAACCTTGACGAAGGCTGATAAGCTTTCGAAAATGAAGCTCAAAGAGCATATCAAAGCGATTGCGGCGGATTTGTATTTAGGCGAAAAGAACCTGCTTGCAACCAGCGCGGAAACGGGCTACGGCAAAGACGAGGTTTTACGAAAGCTTAGAGAAATTATCGACCTTGCCAACGCGCCAACCGAGCTTATCGAAGAAGAAGAGGAAGAATAAAACATAAACGCACCCCGAGGGGTGCGTTTTTTTATTTGTTTTCGTTGTTGCTGTTACCGAGGAAAATCCCGAAGAAATCGGTGTTTTTCAAGCTCGTGCCGCCGCCGTTGCCGCCGCTTGCAGAAGGCTTTCTGTCGCGGTTATAGGGCTTTTTATTAAAGCCTGCGCGGCTTCCCTTGCTGCGGTCGCTGTACTTGCCGCCTCTGCCGCGGTTGTCCCTTCTGTCCCCTCTCCCGCGGCTGTTACGCTCGTTACGGGCAGGAATAGCGGGTGCGTCGGGGTCTTCCAAGTTGTTGGGTACGATGACGATATAGCGGTTGGGTTCTTTGCCCTCGCTTTGCGTGGATACTTCCTCGTTATTAGAAAGCGCCGCGTGGATAATTCTTCTTTCGTACGGGTTCATAGGTTCAAGCTGGATTTTCTTGCCCAAGCGGAGCGCCTTTTGCGCGAGATTATCCGCAAGCTTGTTCAAGGTCGCCTCGCGGTTTTCGCGGTAGTTTTCGCAGTCTACCACGACGCGCTTGTAATCTTCTCTGCCCGTATTCGCCACCGCGCCTGCGAGCGTTTGAATGGCGTCGAGCGTCGCGCCGTGCTTACCGATAATCGAGTTAGTGTTCGCCGCCGTTACGTTGATTTCTACCTTATCGCCTTCTGCCACAAGTTCTGTGCAAGCGGTGATATTGAGGAGCTTAAATAACCCTTCCAAGAATGCAACCGTTCTTTCGCCGTCCGTCGCGTTATCGGAGCAGACAGGGCATACGCCCTCGTTCTTTGCCGCAATCTCAACGCGCGCCTTTACCGCGCCGAACAGCTTTTTCTTTCCCTCTTCCAAAACGCGGATTTCCGCCTGTTCTTCCGTGAGTCCCAGCTCTTTCAACCCGATTTCGACGGCTTCTTCCACCGTCTTGCCTGTAAATTCCTTAAATTCCATGATTATCTCCTTGCCCCTGCAAGGGGCTGCCCCCTAACGAAGCGGGGCGATTTTTATTCTCTCAGTTTTTATTCTTCTTATCTCTGCTTGCCCGCGCGGAGCTCTTGCCTGCGTTCTTCGCCGCCTCGATTCTTGCCAGCCCGCGGTTGTCTAATTTTTCGTTCGTTGCAATTTCCGCCTGCTTGTTTAAAGACTTATCCACGAATTTGTTGATAACGATAGTGGATACGAGGGAGAAGAGGTTGCTCGTAATCATATAGATAGAGAACGCCGAGCTGTACATAAACGAGAAGATGGCGAACATAACCGTCATAATGACCATCGTCATCTTTTGCTGAGACGCCGCTTGTCCGTCTACGGACGAGAATTTTTGCTGTTCCTTTTGCGAACGCATCATCACGAATTGCTGAAGCAAAATCGTACCGATAGAAAGGACGACCAAAATAAAGTAGCCGTTTGCCTGTTCCTTCTGCACGTCAAGCTTTGCCGTGATTAAATCGTACGCGTCCTTGGAATACACCTGTGTACCCGTATGCGCGCCGATATCCGTATAGGAAACTTTTTCGTCGCCTACTCTAAACTCTTCGCGTTTTGCCTCGCCCTCGAAATCCTCGTAAGTCAAAACGGGGTGCTTATAGCTTGCGTCCGTTACCCAGATATTTTTAATCCATAAAAAGCGGGTTTTTTCGTTGATTGAAGTTTCGTACGCCTCTGCGACGGCAGACTGCGCCTCGCCTACGAAATATTCGTAGGCTGCGTCTTCAACGGATATATTCTTAGCCTGCATAAGCCCTTGAACCTCGTCAAGCGTTCCCGCCTTTTCCGTATTGATATAGTAGGTCTTATTCGTTTGGCTTGCAATATATTCCTTGGACGAATCGCCCGCGTAGGGAAGCTCGTAATAAATATACGCGCCGTCGTTTTGCACGATGATTTTATCCCCGTTCACCGCGATATTCTCGTCCGTTAAATCGGGGCAGTAGCTTTCGATTTTCGTATTATACGCATCCACGAGGGAGTTATAGTTCTCTACGTTGGAATACTGCGCGTACGCGTTAAACGCGTTGATGGCTACGATAAATACCACCAAGGATAAAATCATAGGCAAGCAAGAGGAGAACATGGAAATGCCGTTTTCTCTGTACATTTCCATAAGCTTTTGATTGTACATCGCCTTGTCGTTCGCGTACTGCTTTTGCAGCTTTTCCATACGGGCTTGCTGCTCTTTCATTTTTTGATTTTGCTTACGCATAGCGATACGCTGATAAACGTCGAAGGGCAATACGATAAGCTTTAATATCAAAGAAAATAAAATGATACCAAGCCCGACCATGCCCACCAGCTCAATCAAGCCCTTAATCAAATTGCCTATCCAGTTGAGCGATACGTCGAAGGTTTTTCCAAAGACGGGAATCGCTTTGTTTAATAAATTCAAAAGTTCCATAAAAATTCCTTTTTAGACTAACCACCGTTTTTGAAAAAAGCGTTCGGGCGCGGGGTCGTATCCGCCCTTTGTCCAAGGGTGGCAGCGAAGTATTCTAAACACGCCCATAACCGTGCCTATAATCGCGCCGTGGTTGTTGATACATTCCAAGGTATATTGCGAACAGGTAGGGCGGAACATACAGGTATGCTTGGAGATACGCCGTTGATAAAAGAGAATAAGGCGCATAAACAGCATTTTGAGATAGGGCTTGAACACCGTTCTTCTCAAATACCGTATATTTCCCAAAACAAGCGCGGAAAAGCTTAAGCTTAGAGTTTCTCTTTCTTGATAATGCATCTTAAATCCCGTTCAAACGCTTTGACAGAATATTCCTCTCTCACCTTAGGCACGAGTACCATAGCATACGCGCCCTGCATATCCTCTTGCGCAAAACGGAACGCCTCACGAAGTAAGCGTTTCACGCGGTTTCTTTGCACGCTTTTGCCGTGCTTTTTACCGATGGAAATGCCCATCGTCGTAGCCTCGCTTTTGCGATACAGCACGGTTACGGTCGCCGAGGACGCCCGCTTTCCTTTTTGGAAAAGACGCTGGAAATCCGCTTGCTTTTTCAGTCTTAAATACTTCATTTCGCGAACTCCTTTTTAGGCTTTTTGTCGGTGATTAAAAATGGCAAATCCTTTCCCTTTGTTAAAAGGAAAGGAATTCGCGTCTGTCCGTTTTCAGTTTCGATTAGTGGGTCAATCTCTTTCTGCCCTTATCGCGGCGTCTTTTAAGCACTCTTCTGCCTGCGGAAGTCGCCATTCTCTTGCGGAAGCCGTGTACTTTACTTTTCTGTCTTTTCTTGGGTTGATAGGTTCTTTTCATAATTCTTTCTCCTGCATTTGGTTTTTATCGTTTTTCGTTTTCGTTTGCGCGTTTTGCGCGATAACTTCCTCATTATATCGCAAAACGGCAAACCCCGTCAAGCAATTTTGCCTAACTTTTGCTTTCTTTCCGTAAAAGTTTGTCGTATTTTCAGCCTTTTTACGCCTGCGCGCCCGTTCTTACGGGAAGAATGAGGTACTGGCTGTCCCCGCCTTCGGGATTTTCCAGCGTGAAAGGGGAAATAGAGGTATTGAACGAAAGCACCGTTTCTTCGCCGTCCAACGCCTTAAGCGCGTCCAAAAGATACTTGCCGTTCATCGCGATTTTCAGCTCCTTGCCGTCTAAATTGGCAAACACCGTTTCTTCTACCTTACCCATATCGGAATTCGCGTTTACCGTAACCTTGCCAGGCTTGATTTCAAAGGAAATGAGGTTGTTCTTATCCCCGCGGATAAGCACCGACGCGCGCTCTACGCTGTCGATAAGCTCGGCTTTTTTCACCGTCAAACGGGTAGTGAAGGCTACGGGGTAAATGTTTTCCTTTCTCACGAATTCGCCTGCGTACAAGCGAGAGGTGATGACCGTATCCTTTACCGCTACGGACAAAAGGTTTCTGTCCGCGTAAATTTTTAAAGGCTCGTCCCCGTCCAGCATACGGGAAATTTCAATAAGGGTACGCGCAGGGCATACGATTTTGACCTCGCCCGCGCCGTCGACTGCCTCGCACTGCGAGCAAGCCATTCTAAACCCGTCCAGCGCCGTCGCCGTGAGTACGCCTTCCTTCGCTTCCAAAAGACAGCCCTTTAAAATGGGTCTGCTTTCGTCGCTCGCACAGCAAAATACCGTTTTGGAAATGAGGTTTTTCAGCTCGCTTTCCTTGATTTCGAAATAGTTTTTACCCTCGGTAGAACGGTCGCTAAAGCGAGGGAATTCCTGAGACGAGAGCGCCTGCATCGTCGATTCGCTGTCCGCATAACGAATGGAAATACCCGTTTCGGTAGAGGCTACGATTACCTCGAAAGCCGCTATCTTTCCGACAAAGTCGGAAAAGGTTTTGCCGTTCACGCAAATTTCACCCTCTTCCAAAACCTCGGCGAGAATTTTTTTCTCAATGGAAATTTCCCCGTCGTACGCCGTAAGCGTCAAGCCGTCGTTTGCCGCGCTGAGCTTGATACATTCTAAAACAGGGGTGATGGTCTTGACTGCGCACGCCTTGCTGACCGTAAGCGCTGCGTCCGATAATACCGTTCCGTTACATACGAATTTCATTTCTTTTCTCCTTATCGCAGGGGTCGTTTTTGTACTCTTTTATTATAGCTTTTTTTACTTTTTTTTGCAAGCAAAAAAAGCGCGTTAAGCGCTTTTCTTTAAATATTTTTTTACAGGGGAGCTTTTCTTTCTTTTCCTTGCCCGCGGGGATATTTTTGCGGAGTGCTTTTTACCTTTTTTACCACCGCCAAAACCCTATCTCCGTACCCCTCTGGCAGAGCGTAGGGAATCGCCTTTTCCAGCTTACCGCCTAAAATTTTATACGCATTGTCCGCCTCGTAAATTTCCTCAAGCTCCCCGCTTTTATAGGCGATAAAGCTCCCGCCTACTTTCACGAACGGCAAGCAGTATTCCGTCAGCGTATTCATACGTGCAACCGCCCTCGCCGTGGCGTGGTCGTACTTTTCTCTAAACTCCGCGCGCTTTGCCGCGTCCTCGGCGCGTAAGTTATAAATATGCACGCCTTTTAACCCTAACTTATCCACAGCAGCCTGTAAAAAATCACACTTTTTCCCCACGCTTTCAAAAAGGTCGAAATTCAAGTCCCCTCGAAGAATTTTCAAAGGTAAAGAAGGAAACCCCGCGCCAGAGCCGATTTCCGCAATTTTCCCGCCTTTCATAAAGAGTTTCTCGCCCGCGATACTGTCCAAAAAATGCTTGTAAAGCATATCTTTTTCCTCTAAAATCGTCGTTAAATTATAACGGGCGTTATACTCCAAAATCAAGCGGCGGTATTCCTCGAATTTTTCCTTGAATTCGCCTTGTATTTTCTCATAAAAAAGAGTTTGTATATCCATAGTTTTTCACACCTTTGGGGATAAATGTTTATAAGGTTATCCACATGTTTATAACTATTGTGGATAAGTTTTATTTTAAATAATTATTTTTATTTTTTTGTATAATTATGCAAGTATGTTTTGGCAGAAAATATAAATCTTTCCACATATCCACAATTTTTCCACATTTTTCTCCACAGAAAAACAGGGGTTATCCACGCTTTTTACACCCTTATTTTTTCCTTGAATTTCCTAATAAAAACAGGGGTTAAAACGGGGTTGTCCACAATTCCACAGCACCCTACTAATACTACTACTATAATTATTTATATATAAATAATAACAAGGGGAGTGCTTTGTTAAAGCAATTAAAGAAAGATAATTTCCGCGCCGGGATTTATCTTTTTAAAATAGTTAACGGTGTAAAAAGTACCGCCCGTTTGCTTTTTGCAATACGCAATCATAATATCGGCGTTTTCCGCCATATAGCGGTTGCGTTTGTGCATACAATCTCTGGTGTAATAGGAAGAAAGGACGACCTTCTCGTCCGCCTTTTCCAAAAGCGTGCGGTATTCTTTTTTTTGTTTTTCGCTAAAGCCTTTATCTTGTTCGGGGCAGGGAATACACGCCACGAGCTTGATATCGGGGTATTTTTTCTTAAAAGATAATAAAGCCTTAATCGCCTCGGTGTCAAAGCCTACCGCATAACCGTTGTAAAAGGTTCGCACTCCTTTTTCCAAAAGACGTTTAATTTCTTTCTTTAATGTACGCGGGGAAAAGTCCTCGCCTAATTCGCGATGACCCGTAAACATACAAGAATTTAATTCAAAAGGTAAAAAATCCAACTGCTTCATACGGGTAGTGTAGCATATTTTTAAGGAAATGTCAAATTTAATTTAATCAAAGAAAATTTAAAAACGATGGTACCATATCCGCGTTGAAAATAAAAGGAATATACCGTGTACGCATTGAAAAATATAAAAATAACAGTTGATTATTTTGTTTTTTTGTGGTATAATAAGTTGAAATAGAAAATAAGGGGCAGTTTTTTGTAAAAATGGAAAGGTTATGGAAAAGTACGCGCGCTTACGCGCTCGTAAAAAGCGAAAAAGAAAAAGACGTTCTTTCGCACGCCTATCTTTTGCTTTTGGACGATGAAAGAAATCTTCGCTCTATGCTCAAGACCTTTGCAAAGCTTTTATTCGAGCCATTAAGCGAGGAGCAAGCGTCCCGCCGAGATACTTTAATAGAAAAGGAAGTATTTGCCGACTGTTTATTTTACCCTCAACCGGGGAAAAAGCTTACGGTAGAGGACGCGGAAAAAATCCGCGAGGAAAGTACGGTAAGACCTATCGAAGGAAAAAGAAAAGTTTTTGTATTAGGGGATTTTGCCGAAGCGAATATCCAAACGCAAAACAAGCTGTTAAAGCTGTTGGAAGAACCCCCTAAGGGCGTAATTTTTCTTCTTGGCGCGACTTCCGTTTATCCCGTTTTGCAAACGGTGTTATCCAGGGTGAAACGCTTGGAAATTCTTCCCTTTTCCATTGAAGAACTCGTACCTGCCCTCTCCCGCGTATACGGGAATAAATACGACGTGCAAACGCTCACCCTTTGCGCGGCTGCGTCGGGGGGAAGCCTTGGCGAGGCGCAAGGTATGCTAGAGGGGGGAATTTATAAAACGCTTATCGAAAGCGCGTTCGCGCTTTGTCTTTGCGATAGCTCAAAATTGCCCTTACTCATTAAAAATATAGGCGAAACCAAGCAAAAAAAACAGCTCCTTTCCCTGCTTAGACTTATTTTCAGGGACGCTCTTTTACTCAAAACGGAAAAGGAAAACGCGGTGTTGCTGCGTTTTGAAAAACAGCGCCTTAGCGAAGTGGCAAGCCTTTACTCTCTTCCTGCCCTTTTATATGCGCAAGAGGCGATAGGCAAAGCGGAAAAGGAAGTACAATTCAACGCGGTATTTCCGCAGTGTTTGGAGCTGTGTATAGCAAATATTAAGAGGAAAATATGATTAAAGTAGTAGGAATTAAGTTTAAAAACGGCGGGAAACTGTATTATTTCTCGCCAAAGGCGGGAGATAAGTACGAAAGAAATACCCCCGTCGTGGTGGAAACGGCAAGGGGTTTGGAATACGCATGGGTAGCGTACCCCGAAAAAGAGGTTGCGGACGACGAAATCGTACCCCCCTTAAAGCCGATTATCCGTATCGCAACGGAAAAGGATACCGCCTTTTACGAGGCTTGTCAGCAAAAACGCCCTCAAGCGATGCAAATTTGCAGAGAAAAAATCATCAAGCACGGTTTGGAGATGAAGCTCGTGGATTGCGAATACGCCTTCGACGGAAGTAAAATTTGTTTTTACTTTACTTCGGCAAACCGCGTAGATTTTAGAGAACTGGTAAAAGACCTCGCCACCACCTTCCATAACCGTATCGAGCTTAGACAGGTAGGCACGCGCGACGAAACCAAGTACCTCGGCGGGCTTGCGCCCTGCGGAAGAGTGTGCTGCTGCGCAGGGAATATGCCCGAATTTAAAAAAGTGAGCGTAAAAATGGCAAAAACGCAGGGGCTTTCCTTGAATCCCGGTAAAATCAGCGGGCTTTGCGGACGGCTTATGTGCTGTTTGAGCTACGAAAACGATTACTACG
>JAZKXK010000130.1:0-23540 GCA_045611525.1 Candidatus Scatosoma sp.
GGCTGAAAGGCGCGGATGAGGAGAAAAACCACCCTTTCACTTTGGAGCCGTACTTTTGAGCCTATTTTAGGGGTAGGAAGGAACGCGCTGCGCGGCGTTACGGCGCACAAGAAGGCGCGGGAACTCCCCGCGTGAAAGCAGGTGGTACAGCGGATACAGTTCGGCCTGCGCGTTGAAAAACGCGCAGGGCGTCTTTTTTAATCAAGCAAATAACAGTAGGAGAACATATATGAAAGAAAAAATCGAAAGCTTACGCGAAAGTATATCTTCCGCAATCGGCGAGGCGGTAACGGGCAGAGGACTTTACGCGCTGAAAGTGAAATTCCAAACCGAACTCAAAGGCGTTATGAGTGGTATGAAGGACTTACCCAAAGAGGAGCGCCCTACCTTCGGTAAGGTGGTAAACGAGTTCAAGCAAGCGATGGAAGAGCTGTTTGAGGCGCGCGCCGTTGTCGTTCGTAAAATGGAATTAGAGGCGCAGTACGAAAAGGAACGCGTGGATATCACGATGCCCGGAAAATCGTACAAAGCAGGGGCTTTGCACCCTATCACCCTCGTGAAGAACGAGCTGATTGACATTTTCGCGGGTATGGGCTTTAAGGTATTCGAAGGCCCTGAAATCGAAACGGATTACTATAACTTTACCGCGCTCAATACCCCCAAGGATCACCCTGCGCGGGATATGCAGGATACCTTCTATCTTGCGGATAACCTTTTGCTTAGAACGCAGACCTCGGCGGGGCAAATCCGCGTAATGGAAAAGAACGCGCCCCCCATTAAAATCCTTTCCCCTGGCAGAGTATTTCGCTCGGACGACGACGCTACCCACTCGCCCATGTTCCACCAAATGGAAGGGCTTGTCGTGGATAAGGGGATTACGCTTTGCGATTTGCAAGGCATGCTTGCGGAGTTTGCAAGAAAAATGTTTACAAGCTCTACGAAGGTTCGCCTTCGTCCTTCCTATTTCCCCTTCACCGAGCCTAGCGTTGAAGTGGATTTAAGCTGTTCGGAATGCGGGGGCAAGGGTTGCCGTCTTTGCAAGGGTACGGGCTGGATTGAGGTACTCGGCGCGGGTATGGTCAATCGCAGAGTGCTTGAAAACTGCGGGGTAGACCCCGACGAGTACACGGGCTTTGCGTTCGGTATGGGTATCGAGCGTATCGCTATGCTCAAATACGGCATCAACAACATTAAAACGCTATTTGAAAACGACACGAGATTTTTAGAGCAATTTAAGGACTAAGGGGGAAGAGAAAGATGAAAGCACCTTTGAGTTGGTTAAAAGATTACGTAGATATAGACATTACCGCAAGCGAGCTTGCGGAAAAGCTTTTCTCCTGCGGTTTTGAAGTAGAAGAGCTTTCTTACCTTGGCGAAAAGATAAACCGCGTCGTGGTGGGCGAGGTCAAAGCCCTCGCGCCGCACCCCGACAGCGACCATATGCAAATTTGCGTAGTGGATTGCGGGGAAGAATACGGCAGAGAATTACAAATCGTAACGGGCGCGCCCAACGTATACGTGGGTATGAAAACGCCCTGCGCGCTCGACGGTTCGACCGTTGCGGAAAGCAACCCCGCTATGCTTGAAAAAAATCCCGACGGGATTAAAAAGATTAAAAAAGGCAAGCTTCGCGGCGTGGAATCCTTCGGTATGCTTTGTTCGGGCGAAGAACTCGGTATCAACGACGATTTCTATCCCGGCGCGGAAGTGGACGGGCTGTTGGATTTGCAAAAGGACGCGCCCGTGGGCGAGGATATTAAAAAAATCGTGGGCTTGGACGACTGGATTTTCGATATTTCGATTACCGCAAACCGCCCCGACTGTCAATGTATTTTGGGTATCGCGCGCGAAGTGGCTGCGGTGCTGGGTAAGCCCTTAAAGCACCCCGAAACTTCCTTTACGGCGCATAAAACGAACGCTCAACCCGTAGAGGTGGAAGTGCTGGACAGCGAGCTTTGCCCCCGCTACGTAGGGCATTTCGTCGAGAATATCCAAGGCGGAGAAACGCCCGCTTGGATGAGAAAACGGCTTGCCGTTTCGGGTATCCGTTCCATTTCGCCTATCGTAGACATTACGAATTTCGTGCTGTTGGAAATGGGACAGCCTATGCACGCGTTTGACGCGGACGACATCGCAGGCAGAAAAATCATCGTCCGCAGAGCCAAGGACGGCGAAAAAATCACCACCCTTGACGAAAAGGAATTTACCCTCACCCAGGATAACCTCGTCATTTGCGACGGCAATAAGCCCGTTGCGCTTGCAGGTATTATGGGCGGGCTGAACAGCGAAATCAAGCCGACTACGAAGAACGTCTTCTTTGAATCGGCAAAGTTCGCAAGGGATAACGTAAGAAAAACTTCCCGCGCCTTGGGTCAGTCCTCGGACTCCTCTTTCCGCTTTGAAAAGGGGGTAGACGCGTACACCAACGCGCTCGGTATGGCGAGAGCCTTACACCTCATCGAAGAATTGAACTGCGGTAAAGTAACCGAGCTTTGCAAGGATATTTGCGCGGCGGATTTGACCCCGCGCGTGATGAAAGCGAGCGTAAACAAAATCAACGCGCTTTTAGGCATCGAAGTGCCGAACGCGGAGATTTTATCGATTTTGGAACGCTTGAATTTCAAGCCCGCAATCGACGGCGATAGCTTGATGGTGGAAATCCCCAGCTACCGCGACGACGTGGACGGTTATCCCGACCTCGCCGAAGAGATTATCCGTATGTACGGCTACGATAAGTTAACGCCGACCTTCTTGGAAAAGGCAAGCGTTACGGGGGGCGGTCTTACGGACGGGCAAAAAAGAGAATTGCACTTAAAAACGCTTTTGCGCACGCAGGGGTTCTTAGAGGCGTATAACTATTCCTTCTATTCCCCCAAGGATTTGGATTTAATGAAGCTGGAGGAAAACGCTGCGGAAAGAAACGCCGTTCGCATTCTCAACCCCATCAGCGAGGAACTCTCCATTATGCGTACCTTCCTTGCGCCGTCTATGCTTATGAACGCGGTGCGCAATATCCGCAGAGGCAACGACGAGGGCAGGGAGTTTGAGGTGGCGAACACCTACTTCCCTAAAAACACCTTGGCAAGCGAACAGCCGGACGAGAAAAAACACCTCGTTCTTGGTATTTGGGGGGGTAAAAACGATTTCTTCGATATGAAAGGGGCGGTAGAGCGTATCGCGGAAGTATTCCATTTGCCCTTTGCCTTTGAAAGAGCGCAAAAAACCTACCTGCACCCCGGTGTTTCCGCAACCGTGCTTTTGGACGGGAAAGAGGTAGGCTGTATCGGTGAACTCGACCCTGCTATCGCCCTTTCGCTGGGTTTGGATAAGAAAGTATACCTTGGCGAGCTGGATTTGTCCGCGCTTTCCTTGGACGATAGCGTCGAATACAAGAACCTGCCCAAATTCCCCGCGGTTAAGCGCGATTTGGCGCTTCTCGCTGATGAAAAGCTTATCTGCGCGGAAATCGAAGAGGTGCTTATGCACTCCTGCAAGTACGTAACCGAGGCAAGGCTTTTCGACGTGTACAGAGGCGGGCAAGTGCCTGAGGGCAAGAAGAGTATGGCGTTCACCCTGACCTTTACCCCCGACAGCAACGCGGAGAAGGCGTTCACGCCCGAAACCTTGGACGGGTACGTGAAGAAGATTTTAGGAAATCTTAAATTCAAGCTCGGCGTAGAGCTTAGATAACCGTGAAAAGAGAACGAAAATTACAAACCTACGGTTTTTTCAACGTAGACAAGCCGTCGGGGCTTACGTCCTCGGCGGTAGTGAATAAAATCAAATGGCTTTCAGGCGTACCCGCAGGGCATATGGGTACGCTCGACCCTTTGGCAAGCGGTGTTTTGCCCGTGGGGGTTGGCAACGCCACAAGGCTGTTCGATTACTTTTTGGAAAAGGAAAAAGAGTATATCGCCGAGTTCACCTTTGGCGTAGACGCGGACACCTTAGACAGTACGGGAACTCTCGTTTACGGCGGGCATATCCCTGCGGAAGAGGATATCAAGGGCGTTTTGCCCGCCTTTTTCGGGGATATTATGCAGATACCCCCTAAGTACAGCGCAAAGAACGTCAACGGTAGGCGCGGCTATGAGTTAGCGCGCGCTGGCGTGGAGTTTGAGCTTCCTGCAAAAAAGGTGCATATCTACGGTATAGAGCTTTTGGGGCAGGTCAGCGAAAATGCCTTTTCGCTCAAAATCCGCTGCGGCGGGGGGACGTATATCCGTTCTCTTGCGCGGGATATTGCAGGCGCTTTGGGAACGAAAGGGGTGATGAGCGCGCTGCGCCGCACCCAAAGCGGGATTTTTACCTTGGAGAACGCTCTGCCCTTCTCCTTTTTCGAGGGCGACCCTACGATAGAGGAACTTCAAGCCCGTATGATACCCACGGAAAGCGTACTGCCCTTTGAAAGGCTCGTTATCAGCGAGAAAATCGCCGAAAAGCTTTTCCACGGACAAGCCGTGTCTGCCGAGCAAGCGGACGGGCTGTATAAGCTGTACCAAGGGGAGCTGTTTTACGGGTTGGCGGAAATTCAAGACGGCAAGGCGAAGGCAAAGATAAAATTATGTTAAAGACCGTGTGGCTGAAAGAACAACCGAATACAAAACGGGGGGCGGCAATGCTCCTCGGCGGTTTCGACGGCTTGCACGCAGGGCATAGGAAGCTTTTGGATAGGGCGAAAGAAAGCGGGCTTGCCGTAGGCGTTATGACCATCGTCGGGGGCAAGCAGGGCGAAAGCCTATTCACCTTCCCCGAACGAGAAGAGATATTCTTATCCGCAGGCGCGGATTTTGTCTTCGAGCTGCCCTTCGAGGAGATAAAAGACCTTTCCCCGAAAGATTTTTTAGCCCTTTTGGAAAGAGAGTTTTCCCCCAAACTCTTCGTTTGCGGAGAGGATTTTCGTTTCGGCGCAGGGGCAGTCGGTACGCCCCAAACCCTCAAAGAAAGCACCCAAGTACGCGTTGAAGTGTTGCCCTTGCTTGAAATCGAGGGGGAAAAGGTCAGCTCCACGCATATTAAAGCCCTGCTTAAAAGCGGGCAGACAGAAAAAGCGAACGCCCTGTTATCCCACCCGTATTTTTTGATGGGCGAAGTGGCAGAGGGCAGGAAAATCGGCAGGACGATGGGCTTTCCCACGGCGAATATCGCCTATCCAAAGGGCAAGTTCCCGATAAGACAAGGGGTATACGAAACGCGCGTTCAAGTGGACGGCAAAGCGTATAAAGGGATTACCAACTTCGGGACAAGACCCACCTTTGCAAACGACGAGGTTTGGACGGAAACCTATTTGGACGGGTTTGAGGGTATATTGTACAATGCAAGGCTTAAAGTGGAGTTCGTGCGCTTTATGCGAGAGATAAAAAGGTTTGCAAGTATGCAAGACTTGCAGGCGCAATTAACTAAAGACATAAGGCAGGTACGAGGTAAATGATTAAATTTGGGCCAAGCGGGAACTGCGAAAGCTTTTACGCGGAGGGCTTTTCGCATACGGAGGAGGCGGCTGCGTTCGTGAAAAAACGGGGGCTGGACTGCTTTGAATATTCCTTTGGGCGCGGGGTTAGAATGTCCGAGGACAAGGCGATATCCATAGGCGACGCCTTTGAAAAGGAGGGCGTGCAGATTTCCGTTCACGCGCCGTACTTTATCAATTTTGCCAACCCCGACGACGAAATGGCAGCAAAATCCTACGGCTACGTGCTCGATAGCGCGAAAATGCTTTCGCTTATGCGGGGGAAGCGGGTGGTGTTCCACCCCGCAGCGCAGGGAAAAGCGACGAGGGAAGAGGCGGTTGCCCTGACGGAAGAGCGATTGAAAATTCTTCGCGATTATATTTATTTGAATAATATGCAGGATTTGATGTTTTGCCCTGAGACCATGGGCAAGCTGGCGCAAATCGGCACGGTGGAAGAGATTACCCGTTTTTGTAAAATCGACCCCGTGTTTACTCCCTGTATCGATTTTGGACATATCAACGCAAGAGAGCAAGGCTCGCTTGCGACCGTCCGCGATTATAAGGAGCGTTTGGAATATATGATTGCCGAGCTTGGCTTTGAGCGTATGCGCCGTTTCCACGCGCACTTTTCCAAAATTATGTACTCAACAAAGGGCGAAATCAAGCACTTGACCTTTGAGGATAAGGTATACGGCCCCGAATTCGAACCGCTTGCCGAGGCGCTCAAAGACCTGAAATTAGAGCCGTATATCGTCAGCGAATCGGCGGGTACGCAGGCGGAGGACGCCGCGTATATGAAAAAAGTGTATTTCGGGGGGTAAAAATCCTTGGGAATGTGTCGCACTACGCTTGACGAACGGCGATTTTTTTGGTAGAATAGTGAATAAGAGGTAGTCTATGGTATTTACGAACGGCAAAAAAGTGTTAAACGCTTGCGCTCTTGACGCGGTGTACGTTTCCTGCGAATACCTGATGCGCTATATCTGCGGCTTCGGGGCGGAGGACGGCGCGGTCATCGTGGATAAGAACGGTACGACTCTTTACACCGACCCCCGTTATATCGAGGCGGCTCAAAAGCTGTTCGCGGGTACGGACGTTACCCCCGTAATGCAGCCGAGAAGCGAAATTTTTAAACGGCTTGCCGCGTATGACAGCGTAGGTATTTCGTTTAGAGAAACCAGCCACGCAGCCTTTCTTGCTTTGGAGAAAGCGGGCGTTCGCGCGGTGGATATCGACGAGCATTTGACGAAAGCTATGATTGTCAAAAACGAATGGGAGCTTGACAATATCCAAAAAGCTTGCGAGATTGCGGAAGAGGGCTTTTTGCGGCTTCTGCCTCAAATCAAAGAGGGTATGACGGAAACGGAAGTCGCGGCGCTTCTCGAATTCAATATGAGAAAGTGCGGCGCGGAAGGGGTATCCTTCCCGACAATCGTGGGCTTCGGCGCGCACGCGGCAATTCCCCACCACGAAACGGGGTTGACCAAGCTGAAATTCGGGGACGAAATTTTGATTGATTTTGGGTGCAAGGTCAACGGCTATTGTTCGGATATTACGCGTACCTTCCTCTTTGGCGACGACGGCAAGCACGAGGAGTTCAAAAAAGCCTATAACGCGGTGCTTGCGGCGCATAATCTTGTTAAGGCACAGCTCAAAAGCGGTATGACGGGCAAGCAAGCGGACGCGATTGCGCGCGATTACTTGAAAGCGCAGGGGTATGGCGAGCTGTTCACCCATTCCTTGGGACACGGTATCGGCTTGAATATCCATGAAGCGCCTTCGCTGAGTATCCGCGGAGAGAGCGAGCTTGTGGACGGTATGGTATTTTCAAACGAGCCTGGTGTGTACGTGGCAGGCGAATACGGTATCCGTATTGAAGATACGGTAACTCTTAAAGACGGTAAAGTGGTGAGCTTTATGTCCAAGACGGACAAAAACCTCATTATAATTTAAGAAAAAATATATAGCATATAAAGGAGAAACATTATGGCACAGATTTTGGCAGGCGATATTCGTAAAGGTGCAACGTTTGAATACAAAAGCGGCGTTTACACCGTAACGGATTTCCAGCACGTAAAACCCGGTAAGGGCGCGGCGTTCGTTAGAACGACCTTAAAGAACGTAGTTACGGGACAGGTACTTTCCAACGAAACCTTCAACCCCACCACCAAGCTTGAAACCGCGCAGGTAGAAACCAAGAAGATGACCTATTCCTACTTCGACGGCGAATTCTATGTATTCGTAGACGAAGAATGGAACCAGGAAAACCTTACCTTCGACCAGGTAGAGGACGCTCTTAAATATATCAAGGAAAACGACACCGTTACCGTGAAATTCCTCTACGGTAAGGCGTTCTCCGTTGAACCCGAAAACTTCGTTGAACTTAAGGTCATCGAGGCAGAACCCGGCGTTAAGGGCAACACCGCGACCAACGTTATGAAGAACGCGAAGGTAGAAACGGGCGCAACCATTCAAGTGCCTATGTTCGTTGAAGAAGGCGAAACCATTCGTATCGATACGAGAACGGGCGAATATATGAGCCGCGTTTAAGGTTCGCATTATCAATATGACAAAAACGCAGGAACAATCCTGCGTTTTTTGCGTAAACGACTTATCTGCGTCGTAATACGGCGTTGCGCTGTTTTTTCTCGCTCGCGTACGGGCAGTACGCTCCCTGCGAAAATCCGCGCGCGCCTTGTCTTGCTCGCATTTAAGCCGTTTAATACGAGGTAATCTATGAAAGCAGTCGTACAACGTGTAAAACAAACCACCCTCTCCGTAGCCGGAAAGGTAATTTCTCAAATCCCGTTTGGGCTTACCGTCTTTTTAGGGATAAAGACGGGCGATACGGAAAAAGAGGGGGCGTATATCGCCAAAAAGATAGCGGGGCTTCGCGTCTTCGAGGACGAAAACGGTAAAATGAACTTGTCCGTAAAAGAGGTCGGCGGCGAGGTTCTCCTCGTTTCGCAGTTTACCCTCTACGGCGACGCCTCGCACGGCAATCGCCCCAGCTTTACCCTTGCCGAACGCCCTGAAAAGGCAGAGCCGTTATACGAACTCGTCGCAGATAAGCTTGCCTCGCAGGGGGTTACGGTCAAGAAAGGGGTATTCGGCGCGGATATGCAGATTGAGCAGCATAATGACGGTCCTGTAACCATCCTTTTAGATGCAAACAAAGAATAAACGGCGTAAAAACATAAAAATAGGCATTTTTGCAGACTTTTGTTGCGTAAAACGCTTGACAAAGACAATACTTCGTGATACGATGTATTGTATAAAGCTTGCAAAAACACGCTCTACTGAGGGTAGATAGGCGTACTCTACTGTGAGTAGAGTGGTTCACTACCCGTGGTAGAGGGGTGAACTCGGCGAGTAGAGGGGTTTTGAGGGGCAATAGGTTGTATTTTGGGAAAAAATGTTATACACTAATTGCGTTGAGAAATCCCCGCGCAGCTTGCGGGCTTTACAAGGAGTGTTTTATGACAAAACCCATTATCCCCGTCTTTTATGCGGCGGACGAAAATTATATGCCGTACTTGGCGGTGGCGCTTACCGCGCTCAAACAATACAAGTCCAAGGATTACGAATACCGTATTCACGTATTGTATTCGGGGTTTTTGAACGGCGCGGCAACCAAGGTCAAGGGGATGGAAGAAGAGGATTTTTATATTTTCTTTGAGGATATCGGCGAAAAAATCCAAAAAATCAACGATTGTATGCATTGCCGCGATTATTATACGAGCGCGATTTATTATAGATTGCTTATTCCCGAGCTTTTCCCGCAATACGATAAAGTGCTGTATATGGATTGCGACACGGTGGCTTTGACGGATATTGCAGATTTGTATAGGGTAGATATCGGGGATAACTATATCGGCGCGGTAGCCGACCAAGCGGTGGGGGCGGTTCCGCAGTTTAAGGAATACACCAAAAACGCGCTTGGGATTGACGCGGAGAAATATTTTAATTCGGGCGTTATCGTGATGAATCTTAAAAAACTCCGTGAAATCGGGTTTTACGAGAAATTCAGCAAGGTGCTTCGCAGCTATGATTTTACCATCGCGCCCGACCAGGACGTTCTCAACTTAATTTGTAAAGACAGGGTGTACTACTACGGCGCAGGCTGGAATAGAATGCCCATCGGCGGGGCGGAGAGCGAGCATCCCAAGCTCATTCATTACAATTTAACCATGAAGCCTTGGCACTACGACGGAATTTTATTTGAGGAGTATTTTTGGGACTTTGCCGCGCGCACGCCTTTTTTAGAGGAGATGAAAAGGGTGAAAGCGGGCTATACGCCCGACAAGGTAAAACAGGACGAGGAAGGGGGCGCAAAGCTCGTGGCTTTGGCGCAAAGCGAAGCGGACAATCCTAATAACTTTATCCGCTCAGTAGGAAAAAATTTCTAAAACGAGGCAGGCAGGTATGGATGTAAGTAAAATTTCGCCCGAAAGGCTGGAAATCTTACGGCGTATAGAAGAATATGAAAAAGCGGGTCGCTTTGACGAGAGCGTGGAAAACGACCCCGAAGCGCCCGAGCTTTTGCCCGATAAGGTAGACTACCTTTGCGAAAAGCTTTCCAGTAAGCTAAAGCGGCGGGTGGCGAACGGTATCGCCGATAGATATTTTTTAAATCTTATCAAAAAGGATATTATGGTGATTGACGGGGTCGAGGGCGAGGAATACCTGAAAGAGGGCTTGAAAAACGGCGCGGTAGTTACCTGCAACCATTTCTCCCCCTTTGACAATTACATTCTCTTCCATTGTATCCGTAAATATATCCCCAAAAAATACCTTTATAAGGTCATTCGCGAGGGGAATTATACCAACTTTCCTGGGCTGTACGGTTTTTTCTTTAGGCATTGCAACACTTTGCCTCTTTCAAGAAACCGCCGTACGATGATGAACTTTACCTCGGCGGTCAACAAGCTCTTAAAAAGAGGAGAGGTCATTCTTATTTATCCCGAACAGGAAATGTGGTGGAATTATAAAAAGCCCCGACCTTTTAAGGCGGGCGGGTTCAAATTCGCCTACCGTGCGGACGTACCCGTCGTGCCTACCTTCATCACGATGACGGACGACCCCGAACGCTTGGACGGCGACGGTTATCCCGTGCAACGGCATACCTTGCACGTTTTACCCCCCATCTATCCCGATAAAACGCTTGGGGAAAAGGCAGGGGCGGAAAAAATGATGAACGAGGCGTACGCCTTGTGCAAAGCGAAATACGAAGAGGTATACGGCTGTAAGCTCGTATATGCTACCCAAGAGGAAGAAAAATGATACTCTATTTGACGATTATATTTTGCGCGATGCTTGCGATTGCGCTATGCGTAGCGCTTACATACGGGACGGGGTTCTTCGCCGTACTGGGATACACGGCGTTTGCCGTTGCGCTGGTTATGCTGATTGACGCGGCGGTGGCGACGGCGGCGAGATTGCTCCCCGCAAGCTGCGCAAACCACGAAAAACAAATCTTCAAGGTCAGCCCCAAGGAAAAGAAGTTCTACGAGAAATTGAAAATTCGTGCTTGGAAGGACACGGTTCCCGAAATCGGGCAGTTTACGGGGTTTAGAAAAAATAAGCTCGACGACCCCAAGAGCGTGGAATACTTGGATAGGTTTTTACTGGAAAGCTGTTACGGCGAGATAGGGCATTTTTGCTCGGTGTTCTTGGGCTTTTTGCTGGTGCTGCCCTACGGCATAACCCCTATGTGGTTTGCCGTGTCTATTCCCGTGGCGTTCGTAAACGCTTTGCTGAATATTCCTTCGTTTTGTATCTTGCGTTATAATTCCTATAAATTAGAAGTACTTAGAAAGAGTATGCTTAAAAAGCAAGCCCGCGAGGCGTTAAAAGAGGCGGCAATCGCAGACGCCACTTGATAAAATTTAGTCAATTACCCCCTAAAGTCCGTCAAACTTTAGGGGGTAAGCTATTATAAGGAATAATTTTCATAAAAATAGTAAAAAATTTCGTCAAAAAAGAGGATTTCAAGAAGTTTTGTCGAATATATATATAAGATAAGTTTTTTAAAAGGATACGCGTATGCAAAATCAAGAAAAATACGGCTCGGTAAGAGAACGGCTTTGCGCACAGGAAGAAAGCTTTTTAACTCCTTACGCCGTGCGTTCCTCGCAAACGCGGGGTCGCGCCCGTGAGGAAAAAAGCTGTGATTTCCGCACCGAATTCCAACGGGACAGGGATAGAATTATATACAGCAATTCCTTTAAGCGTTTGAAGAACAAAACGCAGGTGTTTTGCGCGCCAGAGGGCGACCATTATATCACCCGCTTGACCCATACCCTTGACGTTTCGCAAATCGCGCGTTCGATTGCGCGCGCGCTGTCCTTGAACGAGGACCTCGCCGAGGCGATTGCCTTGGGACACGACCTTGGGCATACCCCCTTTGGCCACGTGGGCGAAAACGTGCTGAACAAGCTTGCAAAGCAAGGCTTTATGCATAACGAGCAGTCCTTGCGGGTGGTGGACGTCATTGAAAAGGGCGGATGCGGGCTGAACTTAACGCAAGAGGTTCGGGACGGCATTTTAGAGCATAAGAGCAGCGGTAAACCTATGACCTTGGAGGGAGAGGCGGTTTCCTTGGCGGACCGTATCGCGTATATCAATCACGATATCGAGGACGCTATCCGCGCGGGGATTATCCGGGCGGAGGACTTGCCAAAGCACGCGGTAGAAGTGCTTGGGGATAAGACGAAGACCCGTATCAATACGGCGATTGAGGATATTTGGAAATACTCCTTAAACCAGCCCTTCGTCAAGATGTCGAGCGAGGTTATGAAAGCGACGAACGAGCTTCGCGCGTTTATGTTCGAACGGGTGTACGCCTTAACGAACAAGTCTATGCAGGAGCGTTCGGAGAGAATGCTCACGCAAATGTTTGAATATTTTATGAGCAACGCAGACAAGCTTCCCTCGCCCTATTTAAAGCTTTTGGAAAATTACGATAAGGAACGGGTCGTGTGCGACTATTTATCGGGTATGACGGACAGATACGCAATCAGCGTGTTTGAAAGCCTGTTTATTCCCGCCACCTTTTCCATGGGAGGTGTGCGTTGAACGGCGGAAGATTTGACAATGAGTTTTCGGCGTTTTTGAGAACGCTCAAACAAAAAACGGATATCGTCGAGGTGATTAGAAGCTACGTTGCCTTAGACAGAAAGGGCGGGAACTACTGGGCTTGCTGTCCCTTCCACCACGAAAAGACGCCGTCCTTTGCAGTCAACGAGGGGGAACAGTTTTACCACTGCTTTGGCTGTCAGGAATCGGGCGACGCCATCAAATTCGTGCAGGAAATCGAATCCACCGATTTTATGGGCGCGGTGAGAATTTTGGCGGCGCGGGCGAAGCTGACCGTACCCGAAAGCAACTTCGACACCGAGGAAGCGGCGAGGAAGAAGAAAAAACGGGACGCTATGGCGAAAATCCTTTTGGACAGCGCAAAGTTCTACCTCGGCAATCTCTACGGCGGGGACGAGCGCGCGGACGGGCATTTGCAATATATCGCAAACCGCGGCATAGCCCCCACCACCGCAAGAAAGTTTGGGCTTGGCGCGTCCTTGGACTATTACTCCCTGCCCGATTATTTGGCGGGGAAGGGGTATTTCAAGGAAGACCTGCTCGATAGCGGCGTTTTGGCTGCCAACGAGAAAAACGGACGGCTGTACGACGCGCTGGGGGGGAGATTGATATTCCCCATCATCAACGCCTTTGACGAGGTCATCGGTTTTGGCGGACGGGTGATGGAAAAGAGTAAGTTCGGGAAGTATAAAAACACCAAAGAAACGATGCTTTTCGATAAGAGCAAAACGCTTTACAATATCAACCTTTTGAAAAAGCTAAAGCGGGAGCAAAGTATCCAAAACGTCATTATCGTCGAGGGGTATATGGACACGATAAGCCTGTATCAAGCGGGCTTTAAGAACGTCGTCGCCTCTATGGGTACTTCGCTCACCAAAGAACAGGCGCGCCTCGTCAAGCGGTATACGGACAACGTGCTTATCAGCTACGACGGGGACTTCGCGGGGCAAAAAGCCGACCTTCGCGGTTTGGATATTCTAAGCGAGGCGGGGCTGCAGGTGCGCGTAGTGCCGATGCCCGAAGGCGCTGACCCCGACGACGTGGCAAGAAAGGGCGCGGACGCATATCAAGCTTGTTTGGACAAGGCTATGCCCCTTATCGACTACCGTATCCACGCTGCGGAGCGTAAATTCGATTTAAGCCGTACCGAGGAGAAACGCAGGTTTGTTACCGAGGCGCTCAAAATCGTCAAAGAGGCGGAAAGCGAAAGCGTGAAAGAGGAGCTTTTGAAAAAGCTCCGCGATAAGACGGGCATCACCTACCACGCCTTGGAACGGGATTTGCAAAACCTGAAAAAGGACGCGCCCGCGGAAGCCGAGCTTCCCAAGGAACGGCTTGCGGAAGTGGCGGCGGGTACGGACAAGCAACGAAAAGCCACCCGCTTTATCTTGGCGGCAAAGCTCTTCTCCGCGCCGTACGCAAGCAAGCTTTGCGTGCAGGAATTGCCTTTGAAGGACGAAACGCATATCGTTGTGGCGCACTATATCGCCGAGCGCGAGGAAAAGGGAGAGCGTATCCGCCCCAGCGAGCTGTTTGAGCTTTTGGACGAAAAATGCCCAGAATTCAACGCCATTCTCGATTTGAATTACGGCGATAAGCTGACGGGCGAGGTAGCGGAACGGTTTTTCTTGGACAGCGTAAACACCTTGCAAAAAGAGGCGATAGAAGAGGAAATTGCAAGGCTAAACGGCGAATATGCGCAGGCTACCCAAGAGGAAGAGCGTAAAAGGATAGCCAAAAAACTAAGCGAATGTATTAAAAAGCGCAACGCGCTCAAAAAAATTTAACGACGGTTTATATCAACGGAGGATAAAAGATGAATATATCCGAGCAAAAGCTCAATGAAATTTTGACGGGAATTATCAACAACTACGCGAAAAAGGGCAGTATTTCCACCAACGCGCTTTGCGACATTATGGAGAAATACGACACCAACCCCAACCAAATCGACTACGTGTACAAGTCCTTGGGCGAAGCGGGCATTCAAATCATTGACGAGGATCAAAGGGATAGGGAGCTGTTCGAACAGGCGCTTTCGGATATCGGTTTGGACGACCCCGTTAAAATGTACCTTAAGGACATCGGCAGGGTTCCCTTGCTTACCGCAGAGGAAGAGGTCGAGCTTGCAAAGCGTATGCAGGAAGAGGACGAGGGCGCGAAAAAACGCCTTTCCGAGGCAAACCTGCGTTTGGTCGTTTCGATTGCAAAGCGCTACGTAGGACGGGGTATGCTTTTTCTTGACCTCATTCAAGAGGGAAACTTGGGGCTTATGAAAGCGGTGGAAAAGTTCGATTACCAAAAAGGCTTTAAGTTTTCCACCTACGCGACTTGGTGGATTCGTCAGTCCATTACCCGTGCGATTGCCGACCAAGCGCGTACCATTCGTATTCCCGTACACATGGTAGAAACGATAAACAAGCTCACCCGCGTACAGCGCGTTTTGTTGCAGGAGCTTGGCAGAGAACCCACCCCCGAAGAAATCGCGGAAAAAATGGGCGTAACGGAAGAGCGCGTGCGTGAAATCCAAAAAATCGCGCAGGACCCCGTTTCCTTGGAAACGCCCATCGGCGAGGAAGAGGACAGCCACCTCGGCGATTTTATCGAGGACGAAAAGACGGCTACTCCTAACGATTCGGTCGTTTCTACGATGCTCAAGGAACAGCTTTCGGGCGTTTTGGATACGCTTACGCCCCGCGAAGAAAAGGTGCTTAGACTGCGCTACGGCTTGGACGACGGGAAACCCAGAACGCTGGAAGAGGTCGGTAAGGAGTTCAACGTTACCCGTGAGCGTATCCGCCAAATCGAGGCGAAGGCGCTTAGAAAGCTCCGTCATCCTTCCCGCAGTAAAAAGCTGAAAGACTTCCTCGAATAATGGGTTACGGAAAACGCATCGATACCTTATGCTCCCTGCTTACGCCCGCGAAAACGTTTGCGGACGTGGGGTGCGACCACGGGTATTGCTCGAAATATATGCTGGAAAACGGGCTTTGCGAGAAGGTTATCCTTAGCGATATCAGCAAGGGCAGTTTACAAAAAGCCGAAACGCTTCTTGCGCCTTACATACGGGCGGGGAAGGCGGTTTCCGTGCTCGGCGACGGTTTTTTCGGCGTGCCTAAGGACACCGAAGAGGTCTTAATAGCGGGTATGGGCGGGAGTGAAATTATCTCCATACTCGCCGATAAAAGGTACGGCTTTATGCCCAAGCGGTTTGTTTTTCAACCCATGCACGACGCGGAAAAGCTGAGAAGGTATATTCTTGAAAACGGCGGGTATATCGATAGGGATTTCACCTTCCGCGACGGGAAGTTTTACGAGGTGATTTGCGGCGGCAAGGGCGGCAATGCGCAAGCCTATACCCCCGCAGAATACGAGTTTGGCAAAGAGAACCTGCGCACCCGTCCCAAGGCGTTTTTGGAAAGGGTGGAAAAGCTTATCGGCAATTTGGAAAAATACTTAAAAGAGCCTACCTTGCAGGAAGAAAGCAAAAAGGCTTTGTTGGAAAAGAAGGAAAAACTACAAGGAGTGTTGCGCGGTGAAGTTAATTGAAGTTTATCAAATCGCAAACGGGCTTGCGCCCAAAGCGCTCAGCGACGAATATTGCGCGGCGTTCGGCGCGTACGATAACAGCGGGCTTTTGATAGAGGCTTGTCAAGAGGTCAAGGGGATTTTGTTTACGCTTGATTTAACAAACCGCGCTATCGACGAAGCGGAAAAGGCGGGCTGCAATTTGATTATTACCCACCACCCCGTCATTTACGGCAAAATCAGCGATATCAAGCAAAGCGATTGTAAGCTGCTCGGCGGGAAGCTGATACGCTGTATCCAAAAGGGAATTTCCGTTATCAGTATGCACCTTAATCTCGATACGGCAAACGGCGGGATTGACGAAAGTATGGCGCTGGGGCTTGGTCAAACGCAAGACGCCGTGCTTATGCACCCCTTGTCTGCGGGCGGTTACGGACGGGTCTATCCCGTTGCGGGGATTACCCTTGCAAAGCTCGTGCAAAGGGTTGAGGATACCTTTTCCGCTAAGCGCGTGATTTATTACGGCGATAAGGAAAGGGAGATTAACAAGATAGCCAGCTTTTGCGGCGCGGGCGCGGACGAGGAATCGATTGCGTTTGCCAAACGCGAGGGCGCGGACGCAGTGATTTCCGCAGATTTCAAGCATCATTTGCTTATCACCGCAGTAGAGCTTGGAATGGCGGTTATCATCATGACGCATTACGCGTCCGAAAATTACGGATTTAGAAAATATTATGAAAAAATCCGTCGGCAGGTAGAAATTCCGTGCGTATACCATACGGACGAAGACCTGCTTTGACGGGAGGAGAATATTATGATGCAGTTACAGGCAATTTTGAACTATCAGGAAGTGGACGCTAAGCTTTACAAGCTGGAAAGAGAGCTTGCGGCAAGCGAAGAGAGAAAGGAATACGTCAAGTATAAAAAATTCCTTGAAACCGCGCCCGAAAAGCTGGACGCGTTAGAGGTAAAAGCGCAAGCCCTCAAAGCGGAAGCGGAAGAGTTGGAGAAAAAATACGTACAGTTAGAAGAAACGCTCAAGGATTTCGAGCATTTAGACGAGCTGGTAACCGAAGGTGCGGATATTGCTTTCTACCAAAAGAAAGCGCAAACCAAGGTAGAGCAAATTAAAAAGCTGAAGGCGGATATTAGCGCGCTGACGAGCAATATCAAGGAAACGGACGCGGAATATCAAAAGCTGAAAAAGCAGGTTATCGCCGCGCAAAAACAGTACGCGGAGGTTTCGGAGAAATACAAGGCGCTCAAGACCTCGCGCGACCCTGAAAAGAAAGCGCTGGAAGGCGAGCTTTCTATTATTGCCAAGGAAGTGCCTGCAAGTATGCTGGAAGTGTACAAAACCAAACGAAAGGAGAAAATTTTCCCCCTCGTGGGAGAGCTTACGGGCAACCGCTGTCCCTATTGCAGTATGGAACCCCCCTTGGCGGCAAGGAATAAATTGACGGGCGGGGCAACGATTGAGTGCGACAACTGTCATAGGCTTATTTTTAAAAAGTAACGGTTTTTCCCCGTCCTTGCATACAATACAAGGTGCAAAAAGTTCGGGCGGAAATCTATTTAGACAGGATACGCCGTAACGCGGAGAAGTTCTCGGCGGTGACGGGAACAAAGCTTTGCGCGGTGGTCAAGGCGAACGCCTACGGCCACGGTGCGGAAGAGGTGGTCAACGCCTTAAACGGGATAGCCGATTGTTTTGCGGTCGCGCTTATCGAGGAGGGAAAAGCCCTTCAAACGGCGGCTTGCGGAAAGGAAATTCTCGTATTCACGCCCCCCACGGACGAGGAGGAGTGCTACGCTCTTGCAAGTGCGGGCTTGACTGCCAGCGTTGGGGATTTGCGGACGGCAAAGCTGCTTTCGCGCGTGTGCAGGCGTTACGCTTTGCCCTTGCAGGTTCACCTTAAAATCAATACGGGTATGAACCGTTACGGAATGCGGGCGTCTTGCGTGGAAGGGGTGTGCCGATTTTTAAGCGGCGACCCGTTCGTTAAGGTAACGGGGATATATTCCCACCTTTGCGAATGCTCGTATGCCCGCGCGGTCAAGCAACGGGAGCTGTTCCTGTCGGCGGAAAGCGTTTGTCGGCGGTATTTCCCCAAGGTCTGCGCGCATCTGTCCGCCACCTACGGCGCGCTGCTGGGACAAGAGTTTGCCTTCGATATGGTGCGGGTGGGGATAGGCTTATACGGCTATTTGCCCTGCGCGCCCTCAAAAAAATCGGGCGTAAAAAAAGCCCCGTTCTTAGAAAAGGGAATGAAGGTTTTCGTCAAACGAATGGTAACGAGAAAGCTTCTTTTCGGCGGGGCGGGCTACGGCGAGGAATTAGCAAAGGAAAAAAACACGACCCTTTCCGTCTATCGGGCAGGGTACGCGGACGGCTTTTTACGGAAGAAAGAAAACGGCGTTTTCGGCGCGCATAAAAACGCGGGCAACGCCTGTATGGACGCTTGTATCCGCAAGGATAAGGGCAAGCGCGGAGAGTGGGTTGCCGTACTTACGAACGCTGACGAAACGGCGAAAAAAACAGGCACGATTTCCTACGAGGTGCTTTGCGCCGCCACCCGCCGCGCAGAGTATTTGTACCCGTAAATAAGTCCGCAAAAGAAAAACACGGAGGTAGCGATATGGCTGCGGTTAAGGAAAAGATAAAAGCGTTTTTTAACTACGTTTGGGTATTATTTAAAGCGTCCGTGCCTGCTGGTATGATGTACATTTGCGCAGGGATGGTGCTTATGATGGTTTGCCTTACCCAAAACGCTTTGGCGTGGAATGCGAAAAACATCACTTGGGCGGTAATCATTAATCTCGTGGTGGCGGGGTATAACCTGCTTATGGCTTGGGCAAACGGCACTACCAACTATGAAATGCTCGTTTCGGGCAATGTTAAACGCCTTTCGGCGGACGAATTTGGCGGCGGATATAAAATTTCCTCGCATAAAGAGGAGAAGGAGTACCGCCCTTGGAAAGGGTTTGCCATAGGCGCGTTTATCGCCGTTTTTCCCATTATTTTCGGGATTTTGCTCGGTGCAAATCAAGCGGATATCCACTTGGAAAACGCAAGTAAAGGGATTGCTTGGCTGATGCTGTTGTCTTTTATTTTTGCGGGCTGGGCAAGCCTTCCCCTCTACCTTATGAACGCCGCGGGGATTGCGGTAAGTTATTTTTGGATTTGCCTTTTCGCGCTTATCCCTCTTGCTATCACGGGCGGGGGCTACATAGCGGGCGCTTACGCAAAGCGTAATAAGAATTTACGCGAACAGCTTATCGCGCAAAAGGCAGCCGAGGCTGAGGCGAACAAGCCTAAGAAAATCAACTACGGCGGTTTGCCCGGAACCAAACCTAAAAAGAAGAAATAAGTATGAGAGTCATCGCAGGGAAATATAAAAGCCGAGTGCTTGCTCAGTTCGAAGGCGAGGACGTCCGTCCCACTTCCGATAGGGCGAAAGAGGCACTGTTTAATATTTTGTCCTTAAAGCTTTACGGCGCGCGGGTGTTGGACTTGTTCTCAGGCAGCGGGGCTTTGGGGATTGAGAGCCTGTCAAGAGGGGCGAAAGAGGTCGTATTCAACGACCTTTCGAAGGAGAGCCTTGCCATTCTCAAAAAGAATTTGACCGCCCTCAAAATTCCCGTAAACGGGGAAGAGGCAAAGCTTATGCAAAGCGACTACCTCGTCGCCTTGGAGCAGGCAAGCGGGGAGTTCGATTTGATTTTTATCGACCCGCCTTACCGTTTCGAGTACGGCAAAAACGCTTTGGAAGCGATTTCAAAAAAGGGCTTGCTTGCTCTAAACGGCATAGCCGTATACGAGCGCGACCGTCCGTTCGAAGGAGAAATTGCGGGCTTAGAAAAATACGACGAGCGTAAATACGGCAAGGCGTACATGACCTTTTTTAGGAGGCAGTGATGAAAAAATGTGTTTTTGCGGGTACGTTCGACCCGCCTACCTTAGGACATAAAGCCCTAATTGAGGAGTGCTTGAAGCTCTTCGACGAGGTGGTCGTGGCAATCATGGTCAATCCCGCCAAGCTCCCTTGCTTTACCTTGGAGCAAAGAGAAGAAATGCTTGCGCTGACCTTTGGGAAAAACCCTCGCATAAAGGCGGTTGCAGCCGAAGGCACGGTAGCCGAGCTTTTGGAAAAGGAGAAGACCAAATTCTACGTGCGCGGCATTCGCAATTCCATTGATTTGGACTATGAAAACGCGAATTTTTACGCAACGAGAAAGCTGGACGAGGAAATTTGCGCGGTGTATCTGCCCTGCCCGCAGGAGCTTTTGCACGTTAGCTCGTCCATCGTTAGAAACAGTCTGAAATTCGGCACGCCGATTGACGAATACGTTAGCAAAGAAGTGAAAGAGTATATCGAAAAAATAATTACGAAAGAATAGGAGTTTTAGTATGTTGGAAAAGCAAAATTTCGTACCCGAACCTGAGGAATTTATCGCGGAAAAACCGTTAACGCCCGCGTTAAAGGAAATTAAAAATCAACGGGACGAGGAAATCCGCGACATTATCGCGGGAAGAAGTGAAAAAATGCTCGTCGTTATCGGGCCTTGCTCCGCGCACGAGCCTGCGCCTACCTTGGAATACATTTCCAGGCTTGGCAAGCTCAACGAAAGGGTAAAAGACAAGCTCGTCATCGTACCCCGTATCTATACCAACAAGCCGCGTACCAAAGGGGTTGGCTACAAGGGTATGTTTTTACAGCCCGACCCTGAGGGTACGGCGGATATCGTAAGAGGGATACGCAGTATCCGTGCCTTGCACATTGCGGCAATCAACGAATCGGGCTTGACCTCGGCGGATGAAATGCTCTATCCCGAAAATACCCCTTACGTCGAGGACTTGCTTTCCTACCACGCGGTAGGGGCAAGAAGCGTAGAGGACCAGCTTCACCGCCAAGTGGCAAGCGGTATCGACGCGCCCGTGGGTTTGAAAAACCCTATGAGTGGGAATATCCTTGCGCTTATCAACTCCATTTTCGCGGCGCAAAGCCCGCAGGTGTTCAAGTACAGGAATTATCAGGTAAGCTCGGACGGCAACCCTTACGCGCACGCCATTTTGCGCGGGGGCGTGGACGGGTTTGGCGCGGACGTGCCGAATTTCCACTATGAAACGGTTATGCAGCTTACGCAAATGTACAAGGACAGTAAATTAGAAAATCCCGCTATCGTTATCGATTGCAACCATTCGAATTCGGGTAAGCAGTTCAAGCAGCAAATCCGTATCGCGCACGAGGTTATGCAAAACCGCCGTTTTGACGAGGAGTTTAAAAAAATCGTCAAGGGCTTTATGATAGAGAGCTTTTTGGTGGAGGGCAGCCAAAAGCACGACGAGGTGTTTGGCAAATCGATTACCGACCCCTGCCTTGGCTGGGAGGATACGGAAAAATTGCTCTTAAATCTTGCGGAGCAGGTGTGAGGTGAAGTATGAAAATTGCATTTTTAGGCCCTGAGGGCAGCTATTCCCATTTGGCGGCGAAAGCGTTTTTGGAACGCGCGCCTAAGGGGGAAAAGAAAATCAACGACTGGGACGAATGTATCCCTTTCCGCAGCTTCCCCGAAGTATTGTCGGCGGTAGAAAACGGCAGGGTGGACGCCGCGGCGCTCCCGATTGAAAACAGCCTGCAGGGCGGGGTTTCGCAAAACCTCGACTTATTGCAGGCGGTAGAGGGCGTGTACGCCGTAGAGGAGTACGTACTGCGTATCGAACACCGCTTGATTTATAAAGCGGGGGTAAAGCTGTCGCAAATCGGGAGAGTATATTCTCACCGCCAAGCCCTCGACCAATGCGCGGGATTTTTGGATAGGGAAATGCCCTTTGCCTCTTTGCGGGAAACGGAATCGACGGCGTTCGGCTTGACCAAAGCCATGGAGGACGAGTCGGGCAAGAGCGCGGCTATCGCAGGGGCGCACGCAGGGCATCTTCGCGGCGGGTTTGTCGCAAGCGAAGCGTGCATATCGGACGAGAAAAATAATTTTACCCATTTCCTACTTGTCAAAAAAGGGGAAGAAAGCCTGCCGAAAAGGAGCGAACGGGTGTTCTTTTCCGCAACCTGTCCGCATAGAAAGGGGAGCTTATTAGAGCTATTGACCCTCATCGCTGACTGCGAAGTCAATATGACGAAGATTGAAAGCAGACCGATTAAAAACCGCCCCGGCGATTTTCGGTTTTTCATTGAAGCGGAGTGCGATATTTCCGCGCAAAAAACGCAAGATATGCTCGCAAAAATCAAGGAAAGAACCTTGGAGTGTAAGCTTTTGGGCGCGTACTTAAAGGGCTAAACGTAGTAAAGGAGAAGCAATGAGGAAGAAACTCGGTTTGGCGCTCGGCGCAGGCGGCAGCCGCGGCGTAGCGCACGTCGGTTTTTTACAAGCGTTAGAGGAAGCGGGGATAAAACCCGATTATATTGTCGGCTGTTCCATGGGTTCGGTTGTAGGCGGCGGGTACGCCGCGGGCGTGCCTTTGGAAAAAATTAAAAGCGTGGTGTTAAAGCTTCGGCTTTTGGATTTAATCGGTCCAACGAGGCAGAGAGGCGGTTTGTTCGCGTCCAAAAAGATTTGGAAGCTTTTGGAAAAGCATATCGGGGATATCACCTTTGACGAGCTGAAAATTCCTTTTCGCTGCGTTGCCGTGGATATGATTACCCAACAAACGGTGGAATTTTCCAAGGGCAGTCTTTTAGACGCTATCGTAGCTTCTTCCAGTATTCCCGCTATTTTTCATCCCTTGCATAAGGACGGTATGCGTCTTATCGACGGCGGGGTGCTTGAACGCGTACCTGCTAGCCGCGTAAAGGCGCTTGGCGCGGATATCGTGGTGGCGGTAGACGTGCTGGGTTGGCGAAACGCCAGCGAGGAATGTCCGGGGACGCTGGGCGTGCTTTTGGAAATGGTGGACATTATGGATAACCACCGCACGAAGGCTTATCGCGAAAAGCACGCGGACAGTATTGATTTTTGGTTGGAACCCGACCTTGGGGATATGAGCCAGCACTCCTTAAAGCAGGTACAGCTTGCCTACGATAAGGGCTACGAGCTGGGGAAAGCCAACGTGGAAAGAATTAAAAAAGCTTTGGAAGAATAATATGGATTTATTCGATTTTAACAACAACGAAGAAAAGGCGAAACCGCTTGCCGAGCGTATGCGGGCGAACTCGCTGGACGAATTTATCGGGCAAGAGCATATCGTAGCGGAAGGCTCCCTGCTTCGCCGCGCGATTGCCGCCGACAGATTAGGGAGCTGTATTTTTTGGGGGCCTCCCGGCTGCGGGAAAACTACGCTTGCCAACATTATCGCCCTTCGCACGAACGGCGAGTTTATCAAGCTGAACGCCGTCAACGCGGGGGTTGCGGACGTAAAAAAAGCCGTTGAAACGGCAAGAGAAAATTTGAAATTGTACAATAAGCGTACCTATTTATTGCTTGACGAGTGCCACCGTTTTAGCAAAAC
>JAZKXK010000131.1:0-4400 GCA_045611525.1 Candidatus Scatosoma sp.
AGAGGGGCTTTTGGAAGAAGAGGCGGTCGCGAAAATCGGCTCGGTGGACGACGTCGTTGCCGACGTTATTGCCGACATTCCGTTGACAAAGCTTGTCAAGGAAAAAATCAAAGTAAAAAGACAGCTCAAAGGCTGGGAAATCGCACTCATCATACTTGGTTTTCCCATATGGTTTTCCTTGCTTGTTTCCGCTTTTTCCGTAGTGCTTTCCCTTTACGTATCCGTATGGGCAGTCAGTGTTTCGCTTTGGGCGTGCTTTGGCGCGTTGGTGGGGTGCGCAATCGGCGGAGCGCTTGGCGGTATCCTGTTTATTTGTATGGGAAACGTCTATTCGGGACTAGCTGTTTTAGGCGGAGGAATCGCTTGTGCGGGGTTGGCAATCTTTTTCTTCTACGGCTGTAAGGCGGTAACGAACGGTATACTGTGGCTGACCAAGAAAATTGTCGTATCCATTAAAAAAAGCTTTATAAAAAAGGAGAAGATATAATGAAGAAAATATGGCTATTTATCGCTACGCTTCTCGTGGGGATAGGGGGTATCGTATTTACCCTTACCATGACCGCTTGCAGTTGGGACTTTAGTAAGCTAAGCACGCAAAACAATATAATCAACTCATATGAATTTAGCGAAGATTTTAACGATATTTCCATAGAGACGGATACCGCGGATATAACCTTTGTTTCCTCTGCCGACGGCAAATGCAAGGTCGTTTGCAAGGAGTTTGAAAAGGAAACACACTCCGTTGTCATAGAAAACGGAGCGCTGACGATAAAAGCGGTAAACGAGCGTAAATGGTACGACTATATCGGTATAGGCATCGGCAAAACGGCGCTGACGGTATATCTGCCCAAAACGCAGTATCAATCTTTGGCAATCAAAGAAGATACGGGGGATATTCAACTTGGCGGGTTTACCTTTGGAAAAATTGATATGGAACTTAGCACGGGAGACGTGGAATTGACGGGCGTTACCTGCTTAGAGGAGCTTAAAATTTCCGTAACCACAGGCGAGGTGGAATTGCAGGACGTTACCTGTAAAACCTTGCTTTCGGAGGGGGATACGGGAGATATTTCCTTAGAAAGGGTCAGCGCGGAGGAAAAAATTTCCATTCAAAGAACGACGGGGGATACCGAGTTGGATAGCGTTACCTGCAAAGCCCTTGTTTTGATAAGCGATACGGGCGAGAGTTCCCTGGAAAACGTGCTTGCAGGCGAAAGTATTTCCGTTAAAACCACAACGGGCGACGTAGAGCTTGAGAAAATCGACGCCGCGGAAATCGTGATTGAAACGGATACGGGGGACGTAAAGGGCAGCCTGCTTACGGGCAAAACCTTTGAAACGGATACGGACACGGGCAAGGTGCGCGTCCCCGACGACGAGGCTGGCGGAACTTGCAAAATCACCACGTCAACGGGGGATATAAGAATCACAATCGAGGGCTAAAAGCACATATAGTATAGTATGAGGTTTTCCTCAAATACACGAGAGGGATTGAAATACTATGTGCAATACTTGTAATTCGAGCGTATTTAACCGTTCGTCTGGCGGCTGCGGTTGCTGTAACAACGGCTGCGGCAACACCTACGGTTTTCAGCGTATCTGCCGTGATTGTAACGGCAATATCCGCGTAAGCAACGGTTGCGGTTGCAATAACGGCTGTCATAGCGGTTGCAATCAATGGCTTTGGAACCTGCTCTTTGGCAATACCTGCGGTACTTGCGGTTGTAACCGTTGCGGTTATACCACCCAAACGGCGAACACGAACGGTTGCAGCTGCGGATGCAACGGTTAATATAAAAGATAAAAAAGCGGCGGTTTTTTTCCGTCGCTTTCGATTATTTAAGAGGAAAATCGGGCATACTTTTGCCATGGAAAGGTTGCGCGCGCTTTATCGATATATAAGAAAAAAATACGACTTACTCTCCGTCAAAAAATATACGACGCTGGCAGGTACGCTGGTGTTTTTTCTCATTATGTCCATCGTGCCGTTGTCTTTTTGGCTCAGCCTCTTTATCGGTAAGCTCCCCATTCCCAGCGAGCAAATATTATCTCTGCCCGCCTTTGAATCGGTAAAGGACGTGCTTTTCTTCGTGCAGACGGAGGCGGCGAGCGCCACGACGGGCGCCTCCGTTATCCTGCTCGTTACCACGCTGTATTCGTCCACGAACCTCTTTTACCAAATGCGAAAAAGCGGAGAGCTTATCTACGATTTTCACCCCAAACGCCAAGGCTTGCGCCTGCGTCTTGGGGCGTTGATATTGCTCATCGTCGTGATGGCGACGGTGGTGGCGTTTTTGCTCGTGTTTGCGTTGGGGAGCTTTGTGTTTTCCCGCTTGCTTTCCAAAGTATGGGAACGGCTTGCCGATTATGCTCTGCTTTTGGCGGTAGCGTTCTTACTCGTGTTGCTTCTTAACGTGTACATTTGTCCGTATAAGGCAAAAACGCGGGCTTTCTTACCGGGTACGGCGTTGACCGTGATTGCTTGGACGCTCGCCGTCGCGGGCTTTTCCGTATATCTTAAGTTAGGGAATATTTCCAGACTTTACGGCGCTTTGAGTACGATTATCGTGTTTTTGCTTTGGCTGTACGTGCTTATGATTTGTTTTATCGTAGGGGTGATTCTCAACAGCGAAAAGGTCTCCAGTCAAAGAAGAAAAAAGCATAAAAGCTTATAGAAACGAGCAAACTGTGTTTGCTATGAAAAGTTGTATTTTGGCAGGCATAGCGGCGCTTGCCTTTTTTATGCCCAACACCTTAAAGGAAATTGCAAAACCCCGCCTCGGCGTATACGAATGTAAAGAGGCAAAGCTTGGAAACGAAGATTATTTACAGCGTTTTGAAGATATTTCTCTCGAACTCAAAGCGGACGGCGAATTTATCCTGACCTTTCGCGAAAAGGGCGGGAAGGAACGCCGAGAAAAGGGGAAATATACCTACGACGAGAAACGGGGCGTTATCACTTTGGACGGTGGAAGCCTAAAGCGGGAAT
This sequence comes from Candidatus Scatosoma sp., assembly GCA_045611525.1. Classification (GTDB taxonomy): domain Bacteria; phylum Bacillota; class Clostridia; order Christensenellales; family Borkfalkiaceae; genus Scatosoma. Next base: position 2,990 of record JAZKXK010000131.1, read on the forward strand.
TCCCTTTAAAGGAAGGGGTTTTGCGTATTCAGCTTTCCATAGGCGGGAAGTGGCTTTCCGTCCTTTTTGAACAAAAATAAAAAACAAACAAATGTTCGCAAAACGCTTGCAATTTGGAAAAATATGTGATATAATGTCGATAATCATGAAAGTTAAGCTCACCGCCGACCAAGAACGGGCGAAAAATTTAATAGCCGAGTGGTACTTGAATACGGATAATCAGGTTTTCGTTTTGTCGGGGTATGCGGGAACGGGCAAGACCTTTTTGATTGATTACCTTGTCAAAGAGGTACTCAAATTAAAGGTCGGCTCGGAAGCAGTGTTTGTTTCTCCTACGGGAAAAGCCGCCGCAAATCTCGTTCGGTGCGGGACGCTGGCGGGTACGGTACATAGCCTTATCTATATTCGGGACGAAGAGGATTTCGAGGTGGACGAAAACGGAGAAATCGTGGAACGCGAGGAGCTTTCCTTTATCAAAAAGGAAAAAATCGACGAAAAAATCCGCCTTATTATCGTAGACGAGGCGTCTATGATTAACGAAACGGTACTTAGCGACTTATTAAGCTTTAAGGTAAAATGTCTTTTCTGCGGGGACGGGGCGCAGCTTCCGCCCGTTAGCGGCACTTGTCCTTTGCTTCAAAATCCGCAGTATACTATGCAGGAAATCGTGCGGCAAGCGGCGGATAATCCCATTATTCAAGTAGCAACGATGGCTAGGAAAGGGGAGCCGATTCCTTACGGCAATTACGGGGACAGCGTTTGCGTGATTCGCAAAGAAGGGTTAAGGGTCAGCGAGCGCAAACGGCTGTTTTTGCAAGCCGACCAAATCATCTGCGGGCGGAATATTACGAGAAACCGTATCAACGCCGAAGTGCGGGCGTATAAGGGGATTGATAAAGAAGAGCTATTGCCCGCCGAGGGCGAAAAGGTGATTTGCACCTTAAACAACTGGGAGAAGGCGATAGACAAGGGCAAAAAATTCCACCTTGTCAACGGCATTATCGGCACGGCAAAGGCGGTTTGTCCGCAAGAGGACGATTTGGCTACGATGGAATTTCAAGCGGATTTTTTGGATTACGGCGTCAAAGTTCCCTTCGATTGCGGGATTTTTACCAAGGATAAATACACGCACGGTTACGGTCAAAGGGCGGTAACGCTTGCAAACGGTACGGTGGTGCATGAGTATAACTACGAGGTGCTTAGAAAGCTAAAATCGGTTGCGGACGAGCTTATATGCCGTTTTGAATTCGCCTATGCGGTAACCTGCCACAAGGCGCAAGGCTCGGAGTTTGATTTCGTTATCGTTTTTGACGAATCGTGGGCGTTTCAAGAAGAACGCAACAAATGGCTATACACCGCCATTACGCGCGCCAAGCAAAAGCTTTTAATCGTGCGGTAATTTTTCGTGTTT
>JAZKXK010000132.1:0-7206 GCA_045611525.1 Candidatus Scatosoma sp.
TTGGTCGTCAAGTGCCAAGACGGCGGGGTTAAGCTTCTGGAAGTGCAGGCTTCAGGGGGAAAGCGTATGTCGGGCGGGGGCTTCCTCAACGGCAGAAAGGCGCAAAAAGGGCAGGTGTTCGAATGCTGAGCAATCCCGTTTACGACCCCTTTCAAATCCTCACCAAAATCTATCAAAACGGCACGCACGTAAAGCAGGCGATTGCCGATACCTATATCGAGGAGCAGTATCGTTCCCGCACGGTCAAAATCGTGTACGGCGTGTTGGAAAAGGACGGATATTTGGAATTTTGTATCCGCCGTTACGCGCCCAAAGCCCCTAAATTAGCGGTGCGGATACTCCTCAAAATTTCTTTGTATATGCTCCTTTTTATGGACAAAAAGCGGTATATGGTTACCGACTGCGCCGTAAGCTTATGCAAAAAGCTCGGCAAAAGCGGGGTAAGCGGGTTTGTCAACGCTTTTTTACGGCGTTTTGACAAAGAGGCGGTGGATAACGCGTTACCGAAGGGCGACGAAGGAGAGGCGATAGCTCTTTCCTATCCCTTATACGCCTATAAAATGCTCAAAAAGGAGTACGGCGATAGAGCGAAAGCAATCGCGGGCGCTATGTCCGCAGGCGTGTCCGTACGCTTTGAAAGAGGGGAAGAAAACTACCTTCAAAAACAACATATCTCCACGCCCTTTGCGGGGAATTACTTATTTGAAAGCTTCGTCCGCGATGAGGGGTTCGAGAGGGGGGATTACACCTTTCAATCGGTGGGCAGTATCGCCATTTGCGAGTGCGTTTCCCCTTGCGAAAGCTTGCTCGATTGCTGCGCCGCGCCCGGCGGGAAATCGGTGCTTTTGTCCAAGAAATGCAAGCAGGTTACGGCGTTTGAACTGCACCCGCACAGAGTTGCGCTTATCACGCAGTACAAAACGCGTATGGGCGTTGCGAATATCAGCGAAATGCAAAAGGACAGCTCGGTTTTCGACCCTGCCTTTGAAGAAAAATTCGACGGCGTGCTTTGCGACGCGCCCTGCTCAGGCTACGGCACGGTAAGCGAAAATCCCGATATCAAGCTGTTTAGAAAGGCAGAGGATTTTGAAGGGCTTAAAAGAGCGCAAGAGGGGATTTTATCCGCCGTTTCCCGCTATGTGAAAAAGGGGGGCGCGCTGTACTATTCCACCTGCTCGCTGTTTGAATGCGAAAACGACGAAATCGTGGGGGATTTCTTAAAAAACCACCCTGATTTTTGCGTAGAGGAGCTGGACAGCCCGCTTGCGCACGATAAGAAAAAATACGGCTTGCAATTTTTGCCCGATACCGCCTACGGCGCAGGGTTCTACGTATGTAAGTTGGTGAAGAAATGAAGAAGATTTTACAGGATTTATCGTACGCCGAGCTTGAGGAGCTGGTGCTTTCCCTCGGCGAAAAGAAATTCCGCGCGAAACAGCTTTACGAAGGGCTTATGCAGGGCAAAGCGATAGAGGAGATTTCCTCGCTGTCCAAGCCGTTCAAAGCCCGTTTGCTGGAAGAATACGAAAACGCGCCCGTGAGGATAAAGGAAGTATTTTATTCGGGCGACGGTACGGAAAAATATCTTTTCGAGTATGCGGACGGCAACCTCGTCGAGGGCGTCTTGATGAAGTACAAGTACGGCTATACGCAATGCGTTTCTACGCAGGTGGGCTGCCGTATGGGCTGTAAATTTTGCGCCTCTACCTTAGGCGGTTTGATTAGGAATTTAACGGCGGGGGAGATTTTATCCCAAATCCTTATCGTCAACGCTTTGCACAAAAAGGAAACCGCGGGGCAGGGCAAGGAAGCCCGCGCCGTTACCAACGTCGTTTTAATGGGCAGCGGAGAACCGCTGGACAACTACGCCGAGGTGATAAAATTCCTTAAAAACGCCACTGCGGAAGGGGGGATTTGCATCAGCGCGAGGAATATTTCCCTTTCCACCTGCGGTATCGTGCCGAAAATGTATCAGCTTGCGGACGAGGGGATTGCGTTAAATTTGACCGTTTCCCTGCACGCAACAAACGACGAAGCCCGCGCCCGCACGATGCCCGTTGCCAAGGCGTACAAAATAGCGGATATTTTAAAAGCCTGCGAGTATTATTTCAAGAAAACGGGCAGAAGATATTATTTTGAATACACCCTCATCGAGGGGGAAAACTGCGACGAGGAACACGCAAAAGCGCTTATAGAACTGCTCAAAGGCAAGCCCTGCCACGTCAACCTTATCCGCTTAAACGAAGTAAAAGAACGCTCGCTCAAATCCATAGGGGATAAGCAAGCGTATCGGTTTTTGGGTATGCTGGAAAAGGGCGGGCTGTCGGCAACCCTGCGCCGTCAAATCGGCGTAGATATCGGCGGTGCGTGCGGACAATTAAGAGCAAGCTATTTGGAAGAGAAACACGAATAAAGTCAAGGAAGATAGTTCCTTGTGGGGTGCAGGGGGCAAAGCCCCGCAATAAGCCCCCAAAATAAGCAACCGATAGGTTGCGTCCTCAACCGCAAAGCGGTCAGTACGGCGACAGCCGTAAAGGAGAAACACTTATGAAAAATATCAAAATCGCACCCTCTATTTTATCGGCGGACTTTTCTAAAATGGGCGAGGAAGTGCGCTCGTTAGAAAAATGCGGAGCAGACCTCGTACACTGCGACGTTATGGACGGCGTATTTGTCAATAATATTACCTTCGGTATCAAAATGGTAGAGGATTTGCGGAAAATTACCTCTCTTCCCTTGGATTGCCATTTGATGATTGTCCACCCTGAAAAGTACGTGGAACGCTTTGCCAAGGCGGGCGCGGATATCATCACCGTACACTGGGAAGCTTGCCAGGACAACTTAAAAGAGGTGCTTTTGCAAATTAAAGAAACGGGCGTAAAGTGCGGCGCGGTCATCAACCCCGATACTCCCGTAGACAAAATCCGCGAAGTGATTACCCTTTGCGATATGGTTTTGGTCATGAGCGTTTTCCCCGGCTTCGGCGGGCAAAAGTTCATTCCTACCGCCTTAGATAAGCTCCGCGAAATCCGCGCTATCATCGACGAAAGCGGGAAGGATATCGACTTGCAAATCGACGGCGGGGTCAGCCGAGAAAACGTCGAAGAAATCAAAAACGCGGGCGCAAACGTTATCGTTGCGGGAAGCGCCGTTTTCAAGGCGCAGGACAGGGCGAAAATGATTGCGGATTTAAAGGGCTGAAATGAAAAAGCCAAGCAAATTTCTCTCCTTACTGCTCGCATTTATCGCGCTCTTTTTCGTGGGTTGCGCCCCAAAATCGGGCAGGGAAATCACGGCGGAAGAAATTATAAAAGCCTATGAAGACGCAGGCTGCGAGGTAGGGATAATCGACCATACGGATGATCCCGAAATCTGGTATTACAGTATCGCGGCAACGAAGGGCGAAGAGTTTATCTATATACATATATATGACAGCGACGAGAAAGCCGAGGCGGAAACGAAAGAGCGCAAATGGAATATCGTGCTTTGGATTTTTGCTTTGCCCTTTGGCGAGTATCGGTGGTTGAAATCCAAAACCTATGAAAACATTCATTACGAATATTTTGATAGGGAAATGGCAAAACCCTTAGAAGAATTAATGAAATAACGCAAAAAAGCCGACCGTAAAGGTCGGCTTTTTAAGCGTGGTTAAATCAGCGGATTATTCAGCGTCCGCTTTTTTAAGGGTTCTAATGCAACGTGCGCAAACGTAGCCGTTTTGTTCCTTGCCGTTTTCTACGTAGGAAACTTTTTGTACGTTTACCTTAAACGTTCTTCTCGTCTTACGGTTGGAGTGGCTGACGTTGTTGCCAGAAGCTTGACCTTTCCCGCAAATATTACATACTCTCGACATAATAAACACCTCCGATTTGGATTAATTTTTTCCTTAGATTGAGCTGTGTTTTTCTTGCATAAAAAAGCAAGGCGCAAAACAAGCAATACTAATATACCATTTCTTTATGGAAAAAGCAATTAAAAACGCGTCCAAAAACGATAAAAAATAAAAAAAATAAGAAAAAATTGAAAAAGTACTTGCCAAATGCGGGGAAATAGTGTACAATAAATGAGTACTTGGAGAAAGATTATGTCAGTGAACACAAACAACGCTTACGGCAAAATATCTATATCCGACCTTGCGATTGCTAAAGTGGCGTCCAACACCGCTATGGAATCGTACGGTATCGTGGAAATGGTATCCCGCCGTTTTACCGACAGCCTCTCTCAGCTTTTCAAAAAAAGCGTGGGCGGGCGCGGTATTAAAGTAACAACCTCCGGTAACAGAATTTACGTAGACGTTTACGTAATCGTGAAATACGGCGTTTCGATTTCCGCGGTTGCGGAATCCTTAAAGGAAGCCATTAAGTATAAAGTGGAAGTCTTTACGGGTATGATTGTAGACACCGTCAACGTCAACGTAATCGGGGTAAAATTATAATTTGTCTATTCTCGGCGTAGGCGTTTGCCTTACGCCTTTTCGCTTTACGGCTTTTCCCTATCATTTTCCTTTAAGCCGAAAGCCATCGTATAAAATAACAAAGGTAGAAGGAGCATTTTACAATGCATAAAACGATAAATAGCACCGATTTGAGAAATATGATTCTCATCGGCGCAAAACAGCTTGAAATCAACCGTGCGAAGGTGGACGCGCTCAACGTGTTCCCCGTTCCCGACGGGGACACCGGTACAAATATGTCGCTTACTATGCAATCCTGCGTAAAGGAAATGACCGCTTGTCCTTCCAGCGCTTTCCCCGAAGTTTGCGACAGCATTTCCAAGGGCGCTTTGAAAGGCGCGCGCGGAAACTCCGGCGTTATCCTTTCCCAAATTTTAAAAGGTATGTGTTCCGTTTTCCGTAAAGCGGAAAAGGAAATCGATACGAAAACGTTTGCAAAAGCGTTTGAAGCGGGTACGAAAATTGCCTACGGCGCGGTATCCGTTCCCAAAGAAGGCACCATTCTTACCGTTATCCGTATGATGAGCGAATACGCGGTAAAGGTAGCTTCCAAGAAAAAAGAAATCGAAGCCTTCCTTGAAAGCGTTATCGAGGAAGGGGAAAGAGCGCTTGCGCTCACGCCCGAACTTCTTCCCGTTTTGAAAAAAGCGGGGGTAGTGGACTCCGGCGGCGTGGGGCTTATGGTCATTATCAAAGGCTTCCTTTCCGCATTGACGGGCGAGGACGTTGCGGACGGCTACGAAAATATGCAAGCTTCCGCCGATGAATCGGAATTTGGCGACAATTCCGCGATTATCGGTATGGATTTAGGGGAAATTCAGTACGCGTACTGCACGGAATTTTTCATCATCAACCTCAAAAAAAGCACGACGCTTTCCGCTATCGATAGATTGAGAGAAAAACTCATGGCAATCGGCGACAGCGTTATCTGCATCGGAGACTTGGAGCTTGTAAAGGTACACGTACACACCAACCAGCCGGGCAAAGCGCTTACCTATGCGTTGGAGCTTGGCGAGCTGGAAAGACCCAAAATCGAAAATATGCTTGAGCAAAACCGCCAGCTGAAGGCGAAAATGGACGCGGAAAAGAAGGAAATGGGTATGCTCGCGATTTGTACGGGCGCAGGCCTTTCGGAAATTTTCAAGGACTTACTTGTAGACCGCGTTATCGAAGGCGGTCAAACGATGAACCCTTCCGCAAGCGATATCGCAAGCGCGGCGCAGAAAATCAACGCCGACCATATTTTCATCTTCCCCAACAATAAAAATATCATTTTGGCGGCGGAACAGGCGAGAAATCTCGTAGAAAACAAGAAAATTCACGTGATTCCCACCAAAAACGTGCCTCAAGGCTTTGCCGCAGCGCTCGAATTCAATCCCGAAGTGAGCGCGGAAGAGAATAAGACCAATATGATTCACGCCCTCGACAACGTAAAGGTCGGGCAGGTAACCTATGCGGTTAGAAACACTTCCTTGAACGGCTTCTCCATTAAGGAAGGGGATATCATCGGGCTTGACGATAAGAAAATCCTCGCAAAATCCCATACCTTGGAAGAAACGGTGCTCAAGCTCATCGGTAAGATGAAAGAGGAATTCCATCAGGTTATCACTCTCTATTACGGCGAGGACGTCAACGAGGAAGACGCCGAGGCGCTTTGCCAGGTGATTGCGGAGAAATATCCCGATTGCGACGTCGATTTCCACAACGGCGGTCAGGCGGTTTACTACTACATTCTCGCATTAGAGTAATGTTACAAAATATTGCATAAATATACAAAAGAGAACGGGAAGGGCGGAGGCTTTTCCCGTTTTTTGGAGTAAGCGTTATGAAGCTTTCCACACTCCGTTCCATCGGGGAGAAAAGGGAAAAAGATTTTAATAAGCTGGGGATATACGAGGCGGAGGATTTGGTGCGGTTTTATCCGCGCGCCTACCTCGATTTAACCGAGCGCACTTCTTTAAAAACCGCGTACCATAACGACGTGGTTTTGGTTGCGTGCGAGGTTACCCGCGTAATGCCCGTAAATTACGGCAATAAACGTAAAATGGTCAAGGCGTTTTGCTCGCAAAACGGCTTTCCGTTCACGGCGATTTGGTTTAATCAGCCGTACGTCGCGCAAAAGCTCAAAGCGGGCGAATACCTCTTTTACGGCAGAGTTCAAAACAAATTCGGGCAGATTTCCCTCGTTAACCCCACCTTTGAGGAGCTGGATAAAAACTACCGCTTAAAGGGGATTGTGCCTGTGTATTCCTTAAAGGGTTCGCTCAGCCAAAAGATAGTGCGCACGGCGATAAAAGAGGCTTTGCAAAAATGCGATTTATCAAGCGCTATTCCTTGGCAAATCCGTCAAAAGTACGAGCTTGCGCCCTTGGAAGCGGCGTATCATCAAATCCATAACCCCACAGATATACTCTCTAAGGACAACGCCGCCGAGCGTATCGCGCTTGAGGAATACTTCGTCCTCATTTCCGCATTCAAGATTATCAAGGGCGGAAAGGAAGAGGTTCGATTGCATAATTATACAGTTTCCGCGAAAGAAGTCAAAGAGTTTGCGGGGCGGTTCGGGTTTGAGTTTACGGACGGGCAGAAAAACGCCGTCAACGAAATTTTCGAAAATTTATATGCGCCTACGCGTATGAACCGTTTGGTGCAGGGGGACGTAGGCAGCGGGAAAACGGCGGTGGCGCTTTGCGGGATTTATATGGCGGTCAAAAGCGGATATTCCGCGGCGTATTTATCCCCGACGGAAGTGC
>JAZKXK010000133.1:0-6526 GCA_045611525.1 Candidatus Scatosoma sp.
CGTTTTACCCACACCAGGAGGGCCGTCGAGGCATAAAATAGGCGCGTTCATGTTGCCCGTGAGTTTTAATACCGCCAGATATTCCACGATGCGTTCCTTGTTTTTTTCAAGGCCGTAATGGTCCGCCTCAAGTACGGACACGCAATCGGAAAGCTTTTCCGTATCGGTGGTTTCTTCCGTCCAGGGCAGTTCTAAAACTTGGTCTAAATAGCCCGTAATAACGGTGTATTCGGGGGAAGAGGACTGCATTTTGGAAAGCCTATCGATTTCCTTTAAGCATTTTTCTTCCATTTCCTTGGGCAGGTTTTTGTTTTTGATTTTTTCCCTGTATTCGTCTTCTTCCTTGCCGTCGTCGCCAAGCTCGGTATGAATGGCTTTGAGCTGTTCTCTAAGGAAATATTCCTTTTGGTTTTTGTCGATATTTTGGCGTACCGCGGTTGCGATTTTCTTTTCTATCTTGGAGATTTCCAGCTCGTCGTTCAAGCACTTTTCAAACTGCTTTAAACGCTCGATTAAGCGTTCCTCTTCCAAAATGGCTTGCTTAATTTCCAAACGCACCCGCATAGCGGAAAGGGCGATATTGATATACTCGTCCGCGGTATTCGTGCGCTCTAATTTCGTGAAGGTTTCCTTAGGGATTTTTCCGTCGGCGGCAAGCACGTCTTTTACAAGCTCTTTTGCCGTGCGGAAATACGCCTCTTCCAACACTTCGTCTCCGCGCTTGAGGGTAAGAGGCTCGGCAACACCGAAAAAGCACCCGTCCTCTTCGTCGAAGGAGATAACGCGCGCTTTAGCGCGGTACAGCCCCTCGCAAAGGACGCGGATGACCCCGCCCGTAAGCTGGGCTACCTGCTTGATTTTTGCGACGGTGCCTACCGCGTATAAATCAGCGGTGGTAACCTCTTCCTTTTCCGTTTGCTTTTGCGTGAGAATGAATACCAGCCTGTCCCCGCTGTTGGACGCTCTGTCCACCGCCTTAAGGGTGGTTTTTCTGCCGACCTCAAAGGAGATGTTCGTATGCGGAAACGCCACCCTGCCGCGAAGCGGCACGATGGGCAAAAGGTTGGTGTGTTCGGTTATCGTTTTATTTTCCATAGTAATATATATTTAACCAAAAATCAGCGTTTTGAAACATAAAAGGGCGGACGCGTACGCCTCTGCCCTTTTTTGAAAATTATTCCTTATCATCTTCGGTATTGCTGTACGAATAGGTGGTGCGGTAATAATACTTCTTATACCCGTTTCTATCGTAATAATTTGCGCTTTTAAGCGCCTTATAGTCGTTTACGATGACCCCAAGCACGTTGGCTTTCGCAAAGGACAAGGTATTGATAGAACGGGAAATATCGCTCACAAAAGATACCTGATGACGGCATACGAGCGCGGCGCCGGCAACAACGGGCGCAAGCGCGAGCGCGTCGGATACGAGGAGTACGGGGGGCGTATCGAATACGATATAATCGTATTTCTTTTTCAGCTCTGCGACAAGATTTTTCATTTCCTCGCTTTCCAAAAGCTCGTAAGGCTTAGGAGAGTGGGTACCGCAGGTGATATACGAAAGGTGTTCGTTTTCGGGCGATGAGTGTATGATTTTTTCCAAGCTGACCTGCCCCGACAAATAATCGGAAAGTCCGGGTACGGGTTTTTGGCGGAAGTATTTTGCCACTCTGCCCTTGCGGATATCCGCATCCACCACGATGACCTTGGCGTCGGAAAGGGCAAAGGATAAGGCAAGATTGACGGCAACCGTCGTCTTACCGTCCTCGGGATAGCCGGAGGTAAGCATAATCGCAACCCCGCCGTCCCGTCTTGGAACGGATACGGAAATTGCCGCTTTCAGGTTACGGAACGCCTCGGTCAACGAGAACGGGCTGTTCTCGTCCAAAAGATACTCCGTTCTCTTGTGGCTTGCGCGCGCTTTTTCGGAGGCTTTCATCACGCGGGCTTGATGCAGTCTTCTGCGGATTCTGGAAACAAGGCTCATAATTGCACCTCCTCGTTTTTATCGCCCGTGGGGAGCATGTCCTCAATCGTCGGGATAACGCCCAAAATAGGCACGTTGAAGGATTTGGGGATAATTTCGTAGTTACGCAAACATTTATTCGAACGGTCTAAGAGAATGACGATAACGCAAGCCGCCAAGCCCGCAAACGCCGCGCCTGCCAAGCCGTAAATGATAGCCTGCTTTCTGGTATATCCGGGGTTGGTCATGGTAACCTCGTCGTTACGGGTGATTCTTTGACAGTTGATATTCGTGTACCCCGAAGGCGGTTTCATTTTCGCCTCCACGAAAGCGGGCACGACTGTTTTAATCGACGATAATAATTCTTTTGCGAACGCCTCGTCATTTAGTACTGAAACGCTTACTTGAATAAAGCTAAGGGCGGTAGAACTACCGGAAGCGTTGGTATTTTCGACGATGGCGAAGGAAACGGCGTTGGAGTATTTATTCGACGCGCTCTTATACTTTGCGGTCTTTTCCCACACGAGAAAAACCGACGCCTTCTTTTCCTCGGCAATCACCATAGCGTCCGTCGTCGCCTTTTGCGCGTCGATAGCCTGTTGTTTTTTACCTGTTTCACCCTCATAATCGTTGTAGGCGTCTACAAGCTCAACGGAAGGGTCGTCCATCGCGAGATCGTTTACCGCTTTTTCAAAATTAGCTAGGCTGTATGCAAAATTCGCATATTTCGTGGTAGCCACGTAAGCCTTCCATTTTTGTTGCAAAATCTGCAAGGAAGCTTCTGCTGCGGTGCGTTTGGTTTCGTAAACGGCTCTTTTTGCCTCTGCCTCGTCAATAGCCGCCTGCGCCTCGTCGATAAGCGCGTCCAGACCGAGGGTTTCCTCTCCTTCGCTTACCCAAACGCCTTTTTCCGGCAGGGCATTGCCGTTTAAAATCAGCCATTCGGTAAAGAAATCGGAATTTAAAAGGCCTATTGCGGTATTCATAACCGCTTCGCTGTACGAGCCGTAAATACCGTTCACGTTGGCGTTTTCCGTGCCGTCTACCGAATCACGGGATTCGGGGTTAATATAAAATTTCACTGTGGTGCCGTAATAATTGATATTTACGGTGCGCCAAACGGCGAACGCCGCGCCGGCAATTCCCCCGCAAACCACAACGAGAATAAGAATTTTGATTTTGTTCAGTAGAATTTTAATCAAGTCAACCAGATTAAAGCCGTCGTCTACTTGTACTCTTTCTTCCATGCGTGCCTCTCTAAATTTTTTCTAAGTCATGTTATATTATAACATGGAATTTCGCTTATGTAAAGTCTTTTTTTGAAATTGTCAAATTTTTTCTTTACTTTGCAGCTCTTTAAGCGTATCGTACGGGCTTTGCGATAGGGTAAAAAGCTTGGCAAGCTTATTTTGCGGCAAGGAAAAGAGGCGGTTTTCCTCTTCGTCGTACACCTCCAAAACGAGATAGCTCCCCTTCGCGATAAACCGCAAAGCCTGCTTTAAAGTGCAAGTATCCAAAACGGCGACGCGGCGAATTTCCACACCCTTTTTCAGCGCGTCTTTTTGGGAAATATCCATCTTCGCATATACTGCCTGCCCGTCCTTGCTCCCAAACGCCCCGACCGTCAAAAATACCCCGAACGCAAGCAAGGTAAAATTCGCCGAGCGATGAAAGCAGCCCGCGGTAAAGAGAACAAAAAAGAACGCCCCGAACGCAAGGGTGATACGCCGACAGATTTTTTCCGCCTGCCTTACCGCTTTTCGTTCGTTTAAATGCTTGGAAAAGAACGCCCGCGCCAGCGCGCATTTTAACACTCTCCCGCCGTCCAAAGGGTATGCGGGCAGTAAATTGATAAGCGCAATCGAGAGCGAGGAGTAGCAAGCGGTGTCCGTGAACGCGTACACGGTAGGGGCTAACCACCAAAGCGCGACGAAAAACCCCGCCGTAACGAGGTTGCATAAAGGCCCGCAAACCGCGACGAAAATCTCATCCTTGAAGGTGATGCCCTGCAAATCCCCGTCGATGACCGCGCCAAAGGGCATAAGCACGATGGTATTCAGCTTATACCCAAGCTTTGCCGCCGCGAACGCGTGCGCGCACTCGTGCTGAATAGCAACGAGTGCGCTAAGCAAGAACAAAAACAACTCTCCCGTAAACGCGTACCAAATCCCCATCACCCAAAAGAGGGGGTGTACGCGCAGAGCGCGCTTTTTAAAAGAGGGCATACTTACTCTTGAGTGAGTACCCAAGCAAGGCAGTTTTCTTCCGTAAGCTCAAAGCAGTTCAAAAGCGCGCCGCCCGAATACATGGTAACCTGTACCTCTCCCTCGCCGTCCGTATATGCAAAAGGCACGTTGCATTTCACCTCGTCGCCGACGGCGTAATAGGTTTGGTCTAAACCGTTGAATACCCCGGAAAAGGTGTTGGAATAGGTAATTTTAACCAGATACGACCCGTCCGCATTTTGCGTGATATCCGCAATCTTCCCGTCCGCAGCCGAGTATACGCAGCAAGCGTCCGTAAAGGACAAAATCCCCGCGGGGGACAAGGAAAGCTCCGCGTCGGAAAGCTCGCTTACGACCGCAGAGAGGGTAAAATCCTGATACCCGCGCGTGTCCGCTTGCGCCGCCCCGTTTGCCGAGGCAATCGAACGGAAAAAGGTGTTGATGGCGCTGCTTGGCATAAACACGTTGGTCAAAAAGATAGCCCCGCACAAAGCGCACGCCGCCGCAAATTCCACGCCAAGCGCAACGCGAAGCCGCTTTGACGGCGAATTCAACGCGTACATACCCCCATCGTTTTCCTCTTCCTTAGGATATAAGCCGTCTAAAAACCCTTCCGTTTCCTCTTGGGAATACAACCGCAAGGTGTCGACGCGGTCGGGAATGGGGTCAAAATCCAAGCTGCCTTCTTGCGGCTCTGTTTCGCACGGCTCGGATTCGTTCAAGCGGTCGTTTACCTGCGCGATGACGGAATCCTTCAAGGGCGGAAGCGCGTTTTGCGCAGGGGGGGCTGCGGGCAATTCCTCTTGGGGTTTTTGCTTTTTACGGCGGGTGGATTTTCGCACTACGTTGACCGTGGATACGGGAATTTCCAACATCTCGGCGTATTCGATTTCTTCGTTCATACAAAACTCTCCTTATCGTCTTATTTGCTCTACTCTATTGTATGAAAGAAACTCCCCGTTTAGAACAAAAAATGAGCCTTTGCAAAGGCTCATTTATGACAATAGTCAAAGTACCAGCACCGATAGGGTTTTTCGCATTGTTCGCCTACGGAGAGGGCGGGCATGGGCGCGTCCTTGCGCTTTAGCCTGCCAAGCTCGAACACCCGCGAAGAGGCAAGATAGTCCACCTTCCTCGCCCCATTGCTCACGTTTGCAAGCTTGTAGATAAATCCGTTATAGGTCAACAGTTCTTCGCTTTCAGCGGGGAAAGGTTCGCAAGGGACGTAATCCTTGGGCGGGGCGTCTCCGCGCAGGATAAGGTTGCACGAGTGGACGTTCACGCCGTTTTTCCGTAAGAGCAACCTTTGGAAACCCAAATCGCAAATAAACTCCCGACGGGGGAAGTAGGTGTTCTTCACCTCGTACACGGCGTACCCGTCCCCTTCTTTTTTGAGAATATCCACCGCGCAGTAGTTTCCGTACCAACTAAACGCCGCCTCGCAAATCACGTGCGCGCCCGCTTGCATAAGAGCCTGCGTTTTTTCAATCATAGCGGCGTAATGCAGCCGTCCGTCCTCGCGGTAAGCCGTGGTTTCGACGAACTCGCCGAAAATGCCCATGGCGTTATCCCCGAACTCGTTCCCTGCGTCCAGGCGCGCCTGCACCTGAGGCGGGATAATCTTGTGTTCAGGCGCGTGCGCGTCCAGCCACAGCATTTTTTCACATTGTAATCCGCGGATAAAATCCGTCTTTGAAATAGGCATACGGGTATTATAGCATTTGACGGACGGTTTGTCAAGTCCTCAATATTCTACGCTTGCCGCTTGCCCGTCCTGTTTATTTTGCAAGGAATAGAGGTCGAACTCGCTGTCGATATCGAACTCCTCGCCCGCCTCGAACGCGGCGAGCTTGGAAACGGACACCTCGTAGGCAGTCATCGTCTTACTCTCCGTTTCGGAAAGCTTTTTTTGGTATTCGCGGCTTTGGATTCTGCCGGAAACGGCAATTCTATCCCCTACGCAAAGGTTTTTGACAAACCGAGCGTTCCGCCCCCAAGCAATGCAGGGGATATAATCGGATTTATTGTACGCACGGTTGACGGCGACGAGTACGTCCGCAATTTCCCGATTAAAGGGAGTGGTGCGATACACGGGCGGTTTGCAGATATACCCGCTTAAAAGGATACTGTTGGGGTTTCTGTCGGGCAGTTCGTCCAAAAGCTCTCTAACGAACACCGTCAGCATCAAGCGGGAGCGCCCGTTCTCGATTTTGTTGTAGCTGCGGAACTGACCGAGAGCGCAAATGCTTTTGCCCTTTTCCAGCATACCGTCTTGGATAAGGCGTTCGGACAGGGTAACGGGTAAAATATCCGCCTGCCCCGAAAGGCGCATAACGCG